>JAMOQV010000159.1 GCA_027068615.1 Helicobacteraceae bacterium
AAATCTTCAAATGTTGAAAGAGTTTTGTTTGACCTTTTTGGAGCAGAGAGAACTAAAGAGCTTATGAATGACCTTGAAGAGAAAAAATGTTATGAGTTAACAGGTGTTGAGTTAGTAACACTTCAAAAATGTTTTGATGCAGATTTTTGTAATGGTGATGAGGGTAAAAAGTATATAAAAGAGACTTTTGAAAAAGATGGTTACTTGATGGATCCACATACTGCTACTTGTTTCAAATCGTATGAGAGTTGCTCAAAACCAGAGATAAAGTCTATAATCTACTCAACAGCAGAGTGGACAAAGTTCTCTCCAGTTATAGCAAATGCACTTACAGGTGAAGAGGATGCAAAAGATTTAGATGCACTTACTTCTATATCAAATGTTGCAAAACTAGAAATCCCTACTATGATAAAAGAGTTATTTACAAAAGAAGTAGTACAAAAAACTGTGATAGAAAAAGAAGATATCGCTAAAGAGATACTTGATTTTTTATAATTCACAAGCTTTATTGTAAGCTTTTTCTATGGCACTTATACAACCATATCTTACATTATTTTCTTCTAATGCTGAGTATCCTGATGCTGTTGTTCCACCTGGACTCATTACAGCATCTTTTAATACAGCAGGATGGATATCTTGTATAAGTTCTCCAAATCCACCAAATAAACCCCTCATAATCTCCATAGCATCATCTCTTTTTAAACCTTGTTTTACTGCTCCATCAGCAAAAGCTTCTGCTATAAGACAAAGATAAGCTGGACCACTTCCAGCGAGTGCTGTTGCTATATCTATCTCTTTATCGCTACTTAACCATGTTGTAGTTCCTATAGCACTTAGTAACTCTTGTGCTTCATCTTTAAACTCTATATCACCTGTTAGGGTTGTATGTGAACGGTTTATAGAAGCTCCTAGATTTGGCATCGTTCTAACTACTGCATTTGTTTGTATGTTTGAACGAAGTTTTTCAACACTTGTTCCAGCCAATACAGAGTAAACAACTTTAGCCTTACCACTTAAGATAGATCCAACACTCTCTATATTTGCAGGTTTTACACAAAGCATCAATGTTTTATCTGTTATATCAAATCCATTTAGAAGATGTTTTTGTATCTCTATACCTAATTCTTGTTCAAATTTTTCTAATTTTTTTAAATCTCTTCCAACAACTTCAATCTCATAGTTTTCTTTTAAACCTTTAGCTATACTAAGAGCCATATTTCCATTGCCTATAAATGTTATGAGTTTTGACATTATAAATCCTTTTTTAGGTTATAATACCAAAATAATTATTTATTTAGGGTCTATCTATGCAAAAATCAGATATATTTCATAACATTCCAAAAGATTTAACAACTGAGTTTTTTGAAGATATAGTTGTGTCTGATAATGTAAAGATAGAAAAGATAGTATCAAAAGGTCATACATCTCCAGAGATAGGATGGTATGATCAAGATAAAAATGAATGGATTATAGTGATAGAAGGAGAGGCAATATTATTGTTTGAAGATAAAGAAAAAGTAGAATTAAAGTCTGGTCAATACTTAAATATACCAGCACACAAGAAACATAAAGTTTTATGGACAAAACCAGAAGTACATACTATTTGGTTAGCTGTTTTTTATTGAGAAGGAGGATGAAAAATGAATAAATTAGAAGAATATTTAAACTCCCATGAAGCTAGTGAACTTCACCCATCAGATATAGCAAAAATTTTAAAAGAGTTAAATGATGATGAATTTGCAGAGGCTATAAAACTTGTTCCATCCGATTTGGTTGGTGATGTTACTTTATCTTTACCAGATAGATACTTTGATGATGTTGTTGAGAATCTTAGTGTTGAAGAGTTAGGCGTAGCTATAAGTGAGTTGGAATCTGATGACCAACTAGAGTTTATGCAAGAACTTGAGGATGTAGATGAAAATATAGCTGGTAAAGTTTTTGAAAAACTTCATGAAGATGATAAGCAAGAGATACAAAAACTTCAAACTTATGATGAGAATGAAGCTGGTGCTCATATGCAACTTGAAGTTTTTGTTGCTACAAAAGATGAGATAGTTAATGATGTTATAAAAAGATTTGCAAAGTTAAGAAATGAAAATGAGCTTGAAAATATTCAAAACCTTTTTATAACAGACAAAGAAAATAAACTAAAATACACCATAGGCTTAGATGATTTACTTGTTTTTGATAGAGATAAATCTCTTATAGAAAACATAAAAGCATCTGGGAAAAGTTTTGAACCTAGAAAAGCTATAGATACAGAAGATATAAAAGATGTTGTTCATTACTTTGAAGAGTATGATTTATCTGTTATGCCAGTTGTAAATAAAGATGGTGTACTAGTTGGTCGTATCACTTCTGATGATATCTATGATATCATCAACGAACATGCAACAGAACAAATGTATAACCTTGCTGGGGTTGATGATGAAGCCGAAGAGGATGAAGAGATATTAAAAGCTGGTAAAACAAGGGCTATATGGTTAGGTATAAACCTTTTTACAGCTATTGCTGCTTCTATAGTTATAGGTCTTTTTTCAAATACACTAGATTCTATGGTAGCTCTTGCTATCCTTATGCCGATAGTTGCTTCTATGGGTGGAAATGCAGGAACTCAAAGTTTAACAGTTGTTGTAAGACAGTTAGCTTTGGGAGATATAGATTCAAGTGATGCCATTCGCATCATAAAAAAAGAGGTTATTATAGGTCTTTTAAATGGAGCATTGTTTGCTATAGTTATAGGTGTTATAGCTGCTATATGGTTCAATATGAAGATGCTAGGTGTAGTTATAGGTCTGAGTATGATTATAAATCTATTTATGGCAGGTTTCTTTGGAGCAACTATACCACTTTTGTTAAAAAAACTAAATATAGACCCAGCTATAGGAAGTACAGTAGTTTTAACAACTGTTACTGATGTTGTTGGATTTTTTAGTTTCTTAGGATTGGCTACTGTAATATTGCTATAAATATTTAGTTTAGTTGCCCTATATTTGGGTGTTTTTATTGTCGAACTCAGATTACTAGGAGTTATTATAAATCATCTAAAAAATAAAAAAGTGATGTATTAGCAAAGGAACTTAATGTAGATAAAGTTGACTTTGTATCTCTTGATTTTATGAATCCCATAATCAAGCATTATGCAAAAAAATATTTAGAATTTACTTCCTTATAGAAGTTGCTGTTAAAAATATATAATCCTTACCAGTTATGGTAACTCTAAACTTTTTTTGTTGAAGATACTTTTTACAAAAGATTACATCTTTATATAAAAGTCCCATCTCAGAGAAAGGGTAGTTTTTTACCCTTGCTCCATAGATGGTTTCCCCATCTATCCATCTACAGTTTGGAAAACCTAATATCATAGCACCATCTTTTTTAAGATAGTTTTGAACTATAGACATAAAAAGTGGGTTAAATTCTAAGTTTGAACTTTGTAGAGTTCCTATAGATATGATAAGGTCAAATTGACCTAGATTTAGAGAGGATAAGTCAGTTATATCGTGTGTATAAAATGTTATATTTTTATCATTTAGTTTTTCTTTTGCTTTTTGTATAGCTGAGTAACAGTAATCTATCCCAATTAATTCTAAGTTAGAAAAATTAGTAGCATACTGTTTTATAACTTCAAACTCATCCCCACTATTTATACCTAAGTTTAAAACTCTTACTCTTTTGTTTATATCTACATTTTGAAGAGCTTTTATATAGTGTGCTATAAAACTAGGTTCTTGCATCTTATGTATCTCTGAAAATATAGACTCAACACCATATTTTTCCTCTTTAGAGGCATCTATATGATGAAAAGAGTCTGAAGATAGTTTTTCAAATCTTATTTTTATAAACTTATCTGATATAACTATGGGAGTTAGCATTTTGGCATATACTATCTGAGCCAAATCAACAAAAGCTTTGTATCCTCTATAGATACATTTTTGATTATCTACTTCTATAATATTTCCAGAATATGTAGAGGTTGCTATATCTGGGTTTAGAACTTTGAACTCTACAATCTCTTTTGCTTTTTTAGTTTTTAGCTTTTTTTCTAAAATTTCTAAAATCTCTAATGTAGTTTTTGTACTAAAATCCATATATCTAATCTCTTACGATATCAAAGTTTATACTATAGTGTGGTATAAATATATCTTTGTTTATGTTGATATTTTGTTGTTGATTTGAAAATGTTATAACAACTTTGTTTTCAAACTCATCAAGATAACTTATAGATTTTATCTTTTTATCTTCTGTCTTTATAGTAAACTTTGCATCATTAAAAGTTGCTATATATGTGTTGTTATTTATCTTTTTGGCATTTTTAATCATATTGAAAAAGTTAAAATTTGACTTTATGTATTTTATGATAACTTGTTCTAGTTCAGGTTCTATGATAGTTACTTTACTACCGTTTAGATATACTGACTTTACAACAGGGGTTTTATAGTTCCACAATGCATCTTGTGTATTTGAAGCTATAACATTACCTTTGTATGTTATGGTCTTATTTTTATCATCTGTGATACTTTGTGTAAAATCTGCTTTAAATGAAGATATATCTATATCCGAAGCAAAAATCCTAAAAGCCAATAAAAATGTTAATAATATATGTTTCATCTCAATCCTTAATAATGCAAAATTATAACAAACTTTTTGTTTATGTAGATTAATTAATTATAACTATGCTAAAATGCAAACAATTTTGCAAAGTAAGGTTAATTATGCTACAAACATTTATGGGTAAGATTTTTGGTACATCCAATGATCGAGAATTAAAAAAATATTTTAAAAGAGTAAAAAAGATAAATGCTTTAGAAGATAAGTATAAAGCACTAAGTGATGATGAGTTAAAAAGTAGTTTTTCTGAGTTAAAAAAAGCTGTTTTAGCTGAGGAAAAAACTTTAGATGAAGTTTTAAATGATTCATTTGCTATCACAAGAGAAGCATCTCGTCGTGTTATGAATATGAGACATTTTGATGTTCAACTTATAGGTGGTATGGTTCTTCACGAGGGTAGAATTGCTGAGATGAAAACAGGTGAGGGTAAAACACTTGTTGCAACTTTAGCTATTGTTTTAAATGCTATGACAGGAAAAGGTGTTCATCTTGTAACAGTAAATGACTACCTTGCAAGTCGTGATGCTAAAGAGATGGGTGTTTTATATAACTTTTTAGGTCTTAGTGTTGGTACTATCTTGGAAGATTCACACGATATAGAAGCCAAGAAAGAAGCATATAATTGTGATATAACTTATGGTACAAATAACGAGTTTGGTTTTGATTATCTAAGAGACAATATGAGTTATTCAGCAGACCAGATGGTGCAAAGAGGGCATAACTTTGTTATAGTTGATGAAGTTGATTCTATCTTGATTGATGAAGCTCGTACACCACTTATCATATCTGGACCTACAAACAGAAAGATGCAAGATTTTATAAGAGCAAATTCTATAGCTTTACAACTTGAAAAAGATAAACATTTTACAGTTGATGAGAAAGATAAAATCATCCTTATAACAGAAGAGGGTATAACAAAAGCTGAAGAGTTATTTGGTGTTGATAACCTTTATAGTGCTGAAAATTCATCGTTACCACACTTACTTGACCAAGCATTAAAAGCTAACTATCTTTTTGAAAAAGATGTTGATTATGTTGTAAATGATGGTGAAGTTGTTATTGTTGATGAGTTTACTGGTCGTTTGAGTGAGGGTCGTCGTTTCTCTGAGGGTCTTCATCAAGCACTAGAAGCAAAAGAGGGTGTAGAGATAAAAGAGGAGACTCAAACTCTAGCAGATATAACATTTCAAAACTATTTTAGAATGTATGATAAACTAGCAGGTATGACTGGTACAGCTGAAACAGAAGCTACAGAATTTGCTCAGATTTATGGTCTTGATGTTATATCTATACCTACAAATATACCTATATCAAGAAAAGATTTAAATGACCTTATCTATAAAACAGAAGCTGAGAAGTTTGATGCTGTTATAAAAACAGTTAAAAAACTTGCAAAAACTGGTCAACCAGTTCTTATAGGTACAGCTTCTATAGAAAAATCTGAATTATTACATGAGGTATTGAAAAAAGAGAAGATAGCACATACTGTACTAAATGCTAAAAACCACGAACAAGAGGGTGAAATAATCAAACATGCAGGAGCTAAAGGTGCTGTAACGATAGCTACAAATATGGCTGGTCGTGGGGTAGATATAAAAGTAAGTGATGAAGTAAAAGCTTTGGGTGGACTATATATTATAGGTACAGAAAGACACGAAAACCGTCGTATAGATAACCAACTTCGTGGTAGAAGTGGTCGTCAAGGTGATGCAGGTACTACTCAGTTTTACCTAAGTCTTGAAGATACACTTCTTCGCATCTTTGGTAGTGATAAGATTAAGTCTATTATGGAAAAATTAGGTGTTGAAGATGGTGAGTATATAGAGTCAAAAATGGTTACTCGTGCAGTTGAAAAAGCTCAGAAAAAAGTTGAAAATATGCACTATGAGGGTCGTAAGCAAATTGTAGAGTATGATGATGTAGCAAACGAACAAAGAAAAATTGTTTATAGATTTAGAAACCAACTTTTAGACCCTAACTATGATATAGATGCCAAGATAGATGAGATTCGTAGAGAGTATATAGAGCATATATTGAGTGAAGCGGGTATATTTGAGGGTGGAGCAAGAGAAGACTTTAATCTTAAAAAGGTAAAAGATATACTAAAAGAGGAGATAAATTTTGATTTGGATATAGAAGCTTTATCTGAGTTAGAGTATGAAGAGTTGTTAGATAGTATAGTATCTAGTATAAAAGCATCTTATGATGAAAAGATGAGTGTCTTAGATGATGAGATAAAAAGAAATATAGAGTCTGAACTATATCTAAAAGAGTTAGACAATGCATGGAGAGAGCATCTTTATGCTATGGACAATATGAAAACAGGTATAAGACTTCGTGCATATAATCAAAAAGACCCATTAGTTGAGTATAAAAAAGAGAGTTTTAACCTTTTTAGTGAACTTATAAATGATATAAAATTCAACACTATAAGAACTCTTCAAGTTATACAGTTTCAATTAGAGTCTCCAGAAGAGGAAGCAAAAAGGATGGCTGAAGAGTTTGAAATGCAAAGAAAACTTGATGAAACAGCTATAAGTCTTAACCATACAGAAGCTCAAGAGGATGAAAACAGCAACACAGTTAAAAAACCAGCTAGAAATGAACCTTGCCCATGTGGAAGTGGTAAAAAGTATAAACAATGTTGTGGTAAAAGTGGACCTAAAAAAGGTGTGTTTGCATCTTGAGTAGGTCAATAGTTCTATATCTTGTAAAAAGATTTTTAAGGTTTGATAAAGATCAACCTTTTATCTTTTTATCGGCATTACTAGCTTTTTTGGGTATATCTTTAGGTGTTATGGTTCTTTTAGTAGCTATGGCACTTATGAATGGTTTTGATAAAGAGTTTAAAAACAAACTGACTATTATGAACTATCCATTGACAGTTTTACCTAAATTTTACGGAGCTACAAATGAGAGTTTGTTACTAGATTTGGAAAATAAATTTCCAAATCTTAAGTTTAGTCCCTATGTTGAATCATCTGTTATGACAAGAAGTGGAGATAGCATAGAGGGTGGTTATATCTTTGGTATCAACTTTGAAGATGAAGCTAAGGTAAATAGTATTCTTGCAAAAGCTATAGATGGTATTGATGTAGGCAAATTTGGGGTTATTATAGGGAAAAGCCTAAAAGATGAGTTTGACATTTTTAAAAAAGATAAACTTATGTATATATTTACAGATGTTGAACCAGGTGGATTTTCTGTAACTCCTAAGATAAAAAGGTTTAAAGTCAAGGGTATTTTTGATTCTGGATTATCTGCTTATGATAAAGCATATAGTTATACTACTATGGCATCGTTGCAAGCGATAATGCACATACCTACAAACCAATATGATGGGATACATATATTTTCTAAAAATCCACAAGAGGATATACTAAAGATAAAATCTTTTCTACCTTTAAATGTTGTAGTAAAAGGTTGGTGGGAAGATAACCTAAACTTTTTTGCAGCATTAGAGATGGAAAAAACATCACTTTTTATAGTTTTGATGCTGATAATCCTTATAGCATCTATAAATATCATATCATCTCTTTTGATGACAGTTATGAACAGAAGAAGTGAGATAGCACTTTTACTATCACTAGGTAGTACTACATCAGAGATAAAAAAGGTGTTTTTATATCTTGGTATGGTTATTGGTATATCTGGCATCATTGCTGGAGTGTTTTTTGGTATGAGTAGTATCTGGATACTAAGTACATTTGATATAGTATCTTTACCAAAGGATGTTTATCCAACAACGACTTTACCACTTGATTTAAGTTTAAAAGATTTTACACTTATAGTGGTTGGTGCATTTGGTATAGTTATAGCATCTGCATATTATCCAGCTAAAAAAGCTAGTGAAGTAGATATACTTACAGTTTTAAGAAATGAGTAAAAAGAGTAGAAGTTACTCTTTTTATTTACCAAAAAATTTATAGTAAAAATCTTTAACAATTCTTAATTTTACTCTAGTTAATGCTAGTGAGCCTTTTTTTACCGTTGTGCTTGTTAGAGTTGTTCCTGCTGCTATCATAACATCATCTTCAACAGTTACTGGTGCTACAAGTTGTGTATCACTACCGATAAATACATTTTTACCTATGATAGTTTTGTATTTGTTTTTACCATCATAGTTACAAGTTATAGTTCCTGCTCCTACATTTGTTCCCTCATCTATACTTGCATCTCCTAAGTAGCTAAGATGACCAGCTTTTACACCTTTTAGATGACTTTTTTTAACCTCTACAAAGTTTCCGATATGTGTATCTTCTATGATAGAAGCTGGACGGATGTGTGCTAAAGGTCCTATATCTGAGTTTATGATATGTGAGTCCTCTATAATTGTTCCAGATTTGATATGTGAGTCTTTTATGATGCTATCACCTGTAATCTTACATCCATTTTCAACTATACACTCCCCCTCAAACTTTACACCATCTTCTATATATATAGTTGATGGAAGTTGCATTGTTACACCTTTATCCATCCAATTTGTTTTTATTTTATCTTGCATAATTACCTCTGCATCTGAGAGGTCTTTTTTAGAGTTTACCCCTTTGAATTTTTCTTCATCAACTAAAAGAGGGGTTATTTTTAGTCCATCTTTTTTAGCCATAGATATAACATCAGTTAGATAGTATTCTTTTTGTGCATTTTCATTGCTTAGTAGAGGTATATATTTGTCTATAACATTTTTTGAAAAAGCATATATACCAGCATTTACCGTTTTTACTTTTAATTCATCTTCAGAAGCATCTTTTTGTTCAACTATAGATAAAACTTGATTATTTTCAATGATAACACGACCATAACCATTAGGATTATCAAGCTCAAATATAGACATAATGATATCACTGTCTATATCTAAAAATCCCTTTAATGCATCTGGTGTTATAAGTGGCATATCTCCATTTAGAACTAAAACTTTTTCATTT
This sequence comes from Helicobacteraceae bacterium, assembly GCA_027068615.1. Lineage (GTDB taxonomy): Bacteria > Campylobacterota > Campylobacteria > Campylobacterales > Sulfurimonadaceae > Sulfurimonas. Next base: position 9,537 of record JAMOQV010000159.1, read on the forward strand.
TTTGGAGATATATTTTTCATAGCTCCACCAGTACCAGGGAAGTTATCTGCATCTTGAGTTATGAAGTTTATATCATCGAAGTATTTTTGCATAGCTTTTATAACATCATCTTTTTGGTGGGCTACAACCACTGATATATCGTTTGATATCTCTTTAGAGGTTTTTATGATATGATAAAGCATCTCTTTACCACTTATAGGATGAAGCACTTTTGCTTTTGTCGATTTCATACGGCTACCTTTACCAGCAGCTAAAATCACTATACTTATATTATTTTTGTCCATATCTGACCTTATATCTTATCGTTTTTATGAGATTATAGCAAAATTGTGGTATTATAAGCTTATAATTTTTATAAAATATAAGGTAATTGAATGGATTTAGGTACAGTCATAGGTTTGGTTTTAATTCTTGCTCTGTTATTTGGTTCGATGGCTATGGGTGTTGGTATAGGTGCTTATATAGATGTACCATCAGCTCTAATCGTTATTGGTGGATCTATTGGTGCATTGATGGTTTCTTTTAAACCTGAACAGATGAAGCAATTTACTAAGATATTTATGATTGCTATAAAGCCACCACAAACAGATAAGCCCGAACTTATAAAAAAACTTGTGGAATTTGCAACAAAAGCTAGAAAAGATGGTATCTTAGCACTTGAGGGTGATGTAAACAATGAGGAAAATGAGTTTTTGAAAAAAGGTTTGTCAATGGCTATCGATGGTAATGAACCAGATACCATTCGTGAGCTTTTAGAGATAGATATGGAGCAAACAAGTACAAGACATAGTGTACATGGTTCTATCTTTTCCCAGTGGTCAGGTCTAGCTGGAGCGATGGGGATGATTGGTACACTTATTGGTCTAGTTGCGATGCTTTTAAATATGGCAGACCCTGCAGCTATTGGTCCATCTATGGCCGTTGCACTTCTTACTACCATGTATGGTGCGATGATTGGTAATATCTTTGGTGGACCTATATCAAATATACTAAGTATAAGAAATGATGAAGAGACTTTGGTAAAAGAGATGATTTTAACAGGGATTATGTCTATACAAAGTGGAGATGCCCCTAGGGTCTTAGAAGCAAAACTTCTTGTGTTTTTACCACCAGCTGACCGTGTAAGTCAATTTGACTAGGAGATATAATGGCTAAAGATAAATGTCCAGAATGTCCAGAATGTATGCCAGAGTGGCTTGCTGCCTTTGGGGACTTGATGTCTCTACTTTTGTGTTTTTTCGTTTTACTTCTTTCTATGGCAACAATGGATGCTAAAAAAGTTTCAGAGGCTATAGGTTCACTATCTGGTGCTATGAGTGTACTAGATGGTAGTACACAAACAGAAGTATCTATGGAAAGACGACTAAAAGCTACTCCTATTGATTCTCAGCCTGAAACATCAGAGATGGTAAATAGAATTACTCAAGCTTCAATAGATGCAAATGAGATGATGGAAAAAGGTCATGGACCAACTATATCTGTAGAAGAAGCTGTAGAGGGGTTTGTTATAGAGCTACCTGCTTCTTTGTTGTTTAAACCAGATAGTGCTACTATAGACAACGAAGATGCTTTGCTTTTTTTAAAAAGGATAGCACTTATTATAGATGAGTTACCAAACAACTTAAGGGTCGATGTTCAAGGTCATACAGATAATGTTCCACCTAGTAAAGACTCTCCATATAAAGATAATTGGGAATTATCTTCAGCAAGAGCTATATCTGTTTTACATGAGTTGGTACTAGATGGGGTTGATGCTAGTCGTATTGTAGCTACTGGTTGTGGTGAGTATCAACCAAAAGCAACTAATGCTACAAAAAGTGGAAGAGCAAAAAACCGTAGGGTTGAGCTTCATTTTATGGGTACAAAGTCAGAAGAGGAATCAAAAGTAAAACAGTCTATCTTAGATAAGGTATCAGCTAAATAATGTTAAGAATACTAATTGTACTACTAGGTATAGTTACTATAATAGGGGCTGAAACAGTACAAATTCCTACTATGAACTTTGCACTTTCAGCTCCAGATACACCTAAACAGCTAGTTAGTTCACTAAATGTTTTAGTAGTTTTAACACTTCTATTTTTAGCACCTAGTATGGTGCTTGTTATGACTACTTTTACTCGTTTTATCATAGTGTTTGGTTTTTTAAGACAAGCATTAGGAACTCAGCAAGTTCCACCAACTCAACTTTTAGTGATGTTGGCTATGGTTCTTACTTTTTTTGTGATGGAACCAGTTGGAACTAAAGCTTATGAAGCTGGTATAAAACCATATATGGCAGAAGAGATAGGTTATGAAGAAGCATTCGATAAAACTGCACTACCTTTTAAAAACTTTATGATTAGAAATACAAGGGAAAAAGATTTAGCACTTTTTTTTAGGATAAGAAAGATGCAAAATCCTAAAAGTGTAGCTGATGTACCACTTTCTATAATAATACCAGCTTTTGTTATAAGTGAGTTAAAGACAGCTTTTGAGATAGGTTTTTTAATCTTTTTACCATTTTTAGTTATAGATATGGTTGTTGCATCTATACTTATGTCTATGGGTATGATGATGTTACCACCTGTTATGATTTCACTACCGTTTAAGATACTTGTTTTTGTTCTTATAGATGGGTGGAGTTTGCTTATAGGTAATTTAATAGCAAGTATAAAATAGGGATGATAATGGAATGTAAATATTTTGGAGAGTGTGGTGCTTGTAGAGTTTATGAAAATGGTTATGAAGCACAATTAAGTCAAAAACTAGAGTTAAATAAAAAAAGATTTAAAGAGTTTTATCAAGATGATATAACAGTTTTTAAATCACCTGAGAAAAACTACCGTTTTAGAAGTGAGTTTAAAATCTGGCATATAGAAGATGAGATACATTACGGGATGAACCATATAGAGAAAAAAGGTGTAGTTTTAGTTGATGAATGTCCTCAGGTTTGTACTCATATAATGGACTTAATGCCTAAACTTCTAAAAGCTATAAAAGAGTTTGATATTGGATTTAAACTTTTTGGTGTTGATTTTTTGAGTTCTTCAGATGGTGAGATAGTTGTTTCTCTTATATATCATAAAAGATTAGATGATAAATGGCAGGAATTGGCTACAAAGATAGCTAATGATTTGGATATATATATCATAGGTAGAAGTCGTAAACAAAAAGTTGTAATAGGGCAGGACTATATAACGGAAAAGTTAAATGTTGATGGTTCTTTATATAGATTTAATTATATAGAAAACAGTTTTACTCAACCAAACTCAAGAGTAAATGAGAAGATGTTGTCATGGGCTATGAAAAAGTTAAATGGTAGTAATGATGATTTACTTGAACTTTATTGTGGTGCTGGTAACTTTACTATACCATTTGCTAAAATATTTAATAAAGTTTTAGCAACTGAGATATCAAAATCTTCTATAAATGCAGCAAAAACAAATATGACTTTAAACGGTGTTAAAAATATAGAGTTTGTTCGTATGAGTGTTGAAGAGTTTACAGATGCATTAGATGGTATAAGAGAGTTTAGACGGATGTCTGATATAGATATAGATAGTTACAATATAAATACGATTTTTGTTGACCCACCTAGAAGTGGTATGGATGAAAATTCTTGTAGATTTTGTGCTAGATACGATACCATACTTTATATATCTTGTAATCCAGAGAGTTTAAAAAGAGATTTAGAGATTTTAAATGATACTCATAAGGTCGTAGATATGACATTGTTTGATCAGTTCCCATATACACATCATGTTGAGATGGGTGTTAAGTTGAAAAAGAGGAGTTTATAGTGAAAAAAGTTTTATTTAGTGTTTTTGTTCTATCTTCATTTTTGTATGCAAGTAGTAGTGAGATAGGTATTATGGAAGCTGTTGTTGATGATATATCTAAACTTAAAAAAGATTACAAAGAGTGTCAACAAGATTTAAATAACCGTTTTGTAAAAACTGATTATAAAGAGCTAGAAAAATATAAACTTTTACTTAAAAAAGAGAAAGAGAAAAATGTGAAGATGCTTAAAGATATGGAGTGGTACGCTCAAATTATTGAGACTCTTGAGACTTCATTAAATCAAAAAAAACAAGAGATAGAAAAGTTAAAAAGCTATAAAAAAGAGAAAGAAGTTATTAAAATTGTTGAACCTGAAAAACTAACAAAAAAAGCACCACAAAAAGTAAAGCATATAAAACCTTCTAATTTTCGTTTAAAACAAGATAGTTTTATTTATAATAAACCTAATGGTAAAAAGATGTTTAAATGGCTTAAAAATAGGACTTTTACAACAAATATAAGAACTGATGATTGGGTCAAAATAACTGGATATTTTGTAAATCGTAGATGGACAAAGGCACAAGAAGATATGTGGATAGAAGCTGATAGAGTTTTAAAAAGAAAATAGATGAAGAAAATCTTAATTATAGCTGATGGTGATATTGGTGAGCACTTTATAAGAAGAATTATAGCTACTTATACAAGTGAAAATATTTATTATGTTGTTCAACCTAAAAAAGTAGAGTATGAAAATGTAAATAGTGCTAGATTTAAGTTTTATGAGTTTGATTCTACAAGCTTTTACAAGTTGGCAAATCTTTTAAAAATGGATTTTGTTCAAGTTATCATAACTATGCAAACTCAAATAGATATAGAAAATACTATAAAAAATATAAGAATGGTTAAGAAAAAATTACCAGTAGTTGTACTAGATAGTTTTGATTTACTCAATGAAGATCCAAATGTTGTTTTGATAAATGCAAATGAGATACTCTCATCTAAACTTTTAGACCATCTACCAAATGTCCCTGTAATCGCTCAAAATATAGGGTTGGGTGAGGGTGAAATAATGGAAGTTTTAGTTCCATTTGGTAGTTCTTTTGTATATAAACATATAGGGGTTATAGAGCAAAAAAACTGGAAGATAGTAGCTATATATAGAAGTAAAAAGCTTTTATTGCCAACAAGAAGAAGGATGATACACCCTAACGATTTGTTGGTACTTGTTGGTGAACCATCTGTTTTAAAATCTGTTTATCGTTCTATTAAACAAGAATTAGGTCAGTTTCCTGAACCATTTGGTTCAAATATCTATCTTTATATAGATATGAAATTAGATGATGATGAAAATATTAAAAAACTTGTAAGACAAGCTGTTTTTTTACATCAAAAGTTTAAACATGAACTTATTGTAAGAGTTATAAATCCAAATAGTTTTGATACTCTTAGATATATAAAAGATTATTTAGATGACAATGTTTTGTTGGATATATCTTATAAATATTCAGATTTTAATGAACTTTTTTTAAATGACATTAAGCAGTATCATGTTGGATTGGTTATTGTTTCAAAAGATATGTTTAGCAGTTATGATATTCGTATAAGATTATATGAAAGCAGAATACCTGTTTTAAAATTATCCGATAAGACACTAAAGTCAGTTAAAGATGTTTCTATTATATTGTCAGACAATAGAGATTTAGAAAAAGTTGCATCTACTATATATGATATATCTGAACAATTAGGCTATAACATAGAATTATACAATTATCTAAATGAACATCAAGAAAATAAAGAACAAGTTATAGAGCATTTTTATAATTTATCTACAATTTTTTCAAAAAGTATTAAGGTTATTAAAGAGAAAAGAAACCCTATAAGAGTGCTTAAGCAAAAAGATGATTTTATTCATATCTTACCTTTTACTGATAAGTTGGTCTCTAGGAGAATATTTTCTATCTTCTCAGATGATAGTGAGAAACTATACTATAAACTTGATAGTTATCATCAGATATTTATACCAGTCTAGTTAAAAAACCCTTGTAGAAGGGTTTTTATTTTTTAGAAGGTAAGCATGGTAGAGATGGACATTTGTTTCAACTTCTGAACCATAATTTTCATTATCTTTATTTTTAAATACCAACACTATTTTATTGTTTGGTGTTTTATGCCAAGATAAAATATTTGCACCTTTAAAATTGGCTCTTTGTATAATATCATTTAGTTTATCTTTATCTAATGATATTTTTACTTTTTTTGTAACTTTCTTTTTAGATGGTTTGTATTCTTCATCTTCTTTTGGTTTATTTGATTTTTTAAAAACTTCAACTAATTTTTTCTTTACATAACTTACAGCTTCTTCTTTTTTACTAGCTTCTTCTATAACTTGAGCTATAAAGCTAATATCATGTTCTAGAGATACATTTCTTGAATTTCCTATATTTGCATGTATATTTTTTTGCTCATCATCTTTAATATCTATCGTTGCTGGCTTTGATCTTTCACTTGGAATTTGTATATTTATATCTAATGATTCATAAGTATCACTTAATTTTATATCTATACTATCACCTTCTGAACTTGAAAGTAAAGATGTTTCAGTGTGAAGATGAATAGTTTGTTGTTTCTTTAAATGTGCTGATAAGTTTTTTAAATATTTATTAATATCTTCAGAGTACATTTTTCAATCCTATCAATCTATTTACAATGTTATATTATAGAATATTTTTTTAAATATTACGATGCCTTTAAAACAATTTAGCATTTTTTTAGTAAAATTAAAGTAATATCTAACACATTTAAAAATTTGGAAGTGACAATGCAAGTAGATATAACATTAAAAAAGACAGTAGATAATTCATATAGTATAGTTATAGATGAGATACCAAAGATACATTTTGATACAAAAGTAGCAATAGTAACAAACCCTAAAGTTGCTGGATTGCATCTAGGTTATCTACTTAGTCGTATATCTGCAAAAGAGTTATATATCATAACTGTACCAGATGGTGAGGAGTATAAGAATCAACAAAGTGTTGATACCATCTTAGAATCATTATTTAACCACCGTTTTAACCGTAAATCTATGCTTATCGCTTTTGGTGGTGGGGTTATTGGAGATATGACAGGTTATGTTTCTAGCATCTATCAAAGAGGGATTGATTTTATACAGATTCCAACTACTTTACTTTCTCAAGTAGATGCTAGTGTTGGTGGAAAAACAGGTATGAATAACTCTTATGGTAAAAATCTTATCGGTGCATTTCACCAACCTCGTGCTGTTTACATAGACCCATATTTTTTAACTACATTACCAACTAGAGAGTTTGGAGCAGGTGTTGCTGAGATAGTGAAGATGGCAGTAACTTTTAATAAAGATTTTTTTGAATTTTTAGAAAAAGCTGATTTAAAAGACCCTAAAGTTTTACAAGAGGCTATAAAACAAGCTGTTCAAACTAAAGCTAGTGTGGTTGCTCAAGATGAAAAAGAACATGGGTTAAGAGCTGCATTAAACTATGGACACACATTTGGTCATGTGATAGAAAATGAAACACAGTATAAACAATATCTCCATGGTGAAGCAGTAGCTATAGGTATGGTTATGGCGAATGAAACAGCTATAAAAATGAATTTGATGGATGAAAAAGAGGCTTCAAGAGTTATTAGTTTACTTAAAAAGTATGATTTACCAACAACTTACAAGATAAAAGATATTCGTTCATTTTATGAAACATTTTTTTTAGATAAAAAAAGTTCTGATGATAAGATAACTTTTATATTGCCAGTTGGTATTGGTGGAGTTAAGATTACGGATGATATACCATTGGGTACGATTATGTGTGTTTTAAATAAATTTGAGGCTATTTGATGAAAAAGTTTATCTTTATCTTTTTATTTTTAACAATAAGCCTTTTTTCATCGGAAGATATAAACTCTACACAGATAACTATAGATGAAGATATAGAGCTAATCAAACAAGAAAGGCTTAAAGAGGAAGAGTCAAAGAAGGAATTACTTAGAAAAGAGAAGATAGATAACTATCTAAGACAGTTAAAAAAGATAGAATCTAAAATATCTGTAGAGCAGGTTTGGACTAAAAGTTATGCTTCTTATCTTACCTCTTTAGATGTAAGAAATTCGTTAGAGAAGATAAAAAAAAGGATAAAGTATCTAAAAACTCATAAAAAAACAGATAAAGAGAAAGAGGAGTTAAGTTCTTTAATTTCTAAAGAGAAGATTTTAGATATACAGGTTGATAAACTTCAAGAAAAAGAGAGTGCCCCATTTTCAGAACTTTTAACACCACCAAAAATTCCAGATGATATAACGGTTGATAACCCTTTTGAGATATTTACAGGTATATCTCTTATAAAAACATTGGATGCTGATTTTGAAAGTTATAAAACAAAAGAGGAAAAACTAAAAGACTTAATTAGACTTCTTAAAAAAGAAAGAGATATATACAAAGCTATTTTAGCATTAGATAAAGAAAAAAAGTATCTTAAAAGTGCTAAAGAGGTAGAGACTCAACTTGAAAGGTTTGAGACAGCTTATGATACGATTAGTATAACTTTAGAGGTATATGAAAAAAGATTAGAAGCATTAGAAGCTAAGATAAACAAAGGTATAGAACAACAAGTTTATAGATTAGGTAAGATAGGTATTATTATATTTATTGTTTTATTTGTATTTTTTATATTTAAACAGATAGCTAAAAAATACATAATGGACAATGAACGATTTTATATGGCAAATAAAATCATATCTTTTATAAGCTATACAATAATTCTTCTTATACTTTTTGTAAGTTATATGGAAAATGCAAGTTATTTAGTAACTATACTTGGATTTGCTTCTGCTGGTATCGCTATCGCTATGAAAGACTGGTTTATGAGTATATTGGGTTGGCTTGTTATAGTTTTTGGTGGTAGCATCCATGTTGGAGATAGAATCCGTGTAGATATGGATGGGATGAAGTATGTTGGTGATGTTTTAGATATATCTTTGCTTCGTATGACTGTTTTAGAAGATATAACTTTAACAGCTATTGAACAAAACAGAAGAGCTGGTAGGATTGTATTTGTACCAAATAACTATATCTTTACAAGACTTATAGCTAACTATACACATAGTTCTTTAAAAACAGTTTGGGATGGAGTTAGCGTAACTATAACTTTTGATTCAAACCATAAAAAGGCTATGAAAATAGCTAAAGATATAACTAAAAAGTATTCAAAAGGTTATACGGAGATAACAAGAAAACAGTTAAATAAACTAAGACACCACTATAATCTTAAAAATACAAATGTAGAGCCTAGAATTTTTTCATTTATAAGAGATAATGGTATATCTATAGATTCTTGGTATCTTACAAATGCTTATGGCACTTTAACTTTAAGAAGTGTTATCTCTATAGAGATAGTTAGTGCTTTTAATCTTGAAGATGATATAACTATAGCATATCCAACTCAAAAAATTCAGATTCAAAGAGTACCCCAAAAACCACCTTTTGAGATTGAAGAGGAGATAGTTTAAAAACTATTCTTCTTCACTTCCTTCATTATCTACAAATATTGCATCTAGTAAGCCATCTACAAATTCGTATTTATCAAAAGGTGTTAAGTTTTCAGGTTGTTCCCCTGTACCTATATATAAGATAGGAAGTTCAAGCTCATAAGCTATACTAAATACACTACCGCCTTTAGCTGTTCCATCTAGTTTTGTTATAATAATACCATCTATCCCTATCATCTCATTGAATGCTTTTGCTTGAGCTATAGCTGAGTTACCTTGTGTTCCATCTAGTATAAGAACCGTTCTATGTGGTGCTCCACTATGTGCTTTTTCACATATACGATTTATCTTTTTTAATTCATTGGCTAGATTTTTTTGAGTGTGAAGGCGACCAGCTGTATCTATGATAACATTATCAAAACCTTTTGCTTTTGCTGAGTCTATAGTATCATAAGCAACAGCAGAACTATCATGACCTTGTTTTGAAGAAACTATAGGGATATCTAGTTTTTTAGACCAAAGTGTTAGTTGCTCAATAGCAGCAGCACGAAATGTATCTCCAGCACCTAGTATAACTTGTTTTCCTTCATTTTTATATTTTTGTGCTAGTTTAGATACAGTAGTAGTTTTTCCAGCTCCGTTTACACCAACTATCAGCTCAACAAATGGTGCTTCATACTCTGGTTCTTGATATGATGTGTGTGAAAGTGTAGCTAAGAGTTTTGATCTAAGTACCTCTCTTGTAATTTTATCTTGATAAGTTTGTTTAAGTATAATTTCTACCAAATCATATTCAACATCAGCTTCTAGTAAGATATCTTCTATCTCATCTTTTGTAAATACAATCTTTTTTTTAGGAACTACAGATTTTATAGCTTCTGTTGTTTTTTGTAATGACTTTTTTATAAATCCAAACATATTATTATCTTCCTAATGCTCTTTTGATATCACTTTCTATAAATTCTTCCTCTACAGAACCTACATAGTTGTTGATAAGTTTACCATCTTTATATATAACTATAAATGGTATAGGAAAGTTTTTTCCAACATCTAAAGAGTTAGCAATAGCTTTTATAAGTTTTTGATTTTGATTTGAATTAACTAAAGTATAATTGATATTGTATTGTTTCTTAAAGTCTTTTAGTTTTTCATTACTTATAGGGTCTTCTACAGTAAGCCCTATGATAACTAGATTATCTTTGTATTTTGATTTTAATGAACTAAGATGTTTTGTAGCTATTCTACAAGGTGGACACCAAGTTGCATATATATCTAGTATGATCACTTTGCCTTTTGCATTTTCAAGAGTAAATCCTGTATCTACTTTTTTTATATTGTAAGTTTTACCATCTAAATTTTTTAGCGGGTATTCATTTTTTGGTATAGTTTGTTCAGGAACTATAGTTTTAATCTCTTGCAACTGTTTTTTATCGCTGTTGCAACCACTTAAAAATAGTGACATAACTAAAAAACTTGATAAAATTGTTGTTTTTCTCATCTGTTTATCCTCATAAGATATTATTTTGTAAGATAAAATTTTACCATAAAGATTTGAGATGCCTCTTATAAAAAAAATATTTAGAGAAACTTGTTTAAAAAAACTTAGATATTCAACAAAACATAATAAAATTTATAAAGATTATTTAGTCAATAAAAAGTTAATGGATGAATTGAAAAATACTAAGGGTAAAAACATATTATTTTATTATCCAATGGCAAATGAGGTAAATATATTAAAAGTATTAAAAAAACTTAGACAAACTAACAATATCTTGTTACCATTTATGGTAGGTAAAAGTTTTAAAGTAGTACCATATAGGTTGCCCATTTATGCAAGTAGATTTGGTATATTTGAAGCAAAAAATTCAATAAAAAAAATTCAAAATATAGACATAGCTATTGTACCTGTAGTTGGTATTGATTCAAATTTACAACGAGTAGGTTTTGGAAAAGGGATGTATGATCGCTTTTTTTCAAGATTGAAAAAAAAACCATATACAATTTTTATACAACCTGAACTTTGCTTTAGTAAAGAAAAGGTATGTGATGATTATGATGTAAATTGTGATTTGATGCTTACATCAAAGGTAAAGATAGTAGCTAGAAAATAGGAAAAATATGTTAAATGAAATAATCATAGGTGGTTTTGTATCATTGATAAGCGGATTGATTGGCTTTTTCATTTCTAAAAAAATAACGAGTGCAAATTTTGATATTTATATAGCTCAAGCAAAAGCAAAGGCAAGTGCCATCGAAAATGAAGCACAAAATCTTTTACAAAAATCAACTTTAAAGTCTAAAGAGATAGAGTTAGAAGCTCAAAAGCTTTTTGATAGTGCAAAACAAAGAGCTAAAGCTGATTTATCTAAAAGAGAAGAAGCGATATTAAAAAAAGAGAAAGATTTTAAAAGATATAAACAATCAGAAGAGGATAAACTTTCAAACGAAAGGATAGCTTTAAAAGCTAAAAAGGTTAATCTTCAAAGAAATGAAAAGTCATTAGAGTTATTAAAAGAGAGTTATGAAAAGAAGATAGATGAGGCACTTCATGCTATAGAACATAGTGCAGGTATGACAAAAGAGGAAGCTAAAAAAGTTCTTTTAGAAAAGATGGAAGATAAATCTCGTGCAGAGATAGCTCATATAGTTAGAAAGTATGAAAACGAAGCAAAAGAGCAGGGTAGAAAAAAAGCAAATTATATCTTAGCACAAGCTACTAGTCGTTATGCTGGAGACTTTGCATCTGAGAGATTAATTAGTTTAGTTCAACTAAATAATGATGAACTAAAAGGTAGAATTATTGGTAAAGAGGGTAGAAATATAAAAGCACTAGAAGCAGTGTTAGGTGTTGATATAGTTATAGATGATACCCCAAATGCTATACTTGTAAGTAGTTTTAATCTTTATCGTAGAGCGATAGCTACAAAAACACTAAAACTTCTTATAGAGGATGGTAGAATACAACCTGCTCGTATAGAGGAGATTTTTGAAAAAGTAACAGATGAATTTGAAGCTGGTATATTAGCTGAAGGTGAAGAGTTGGTTGCTGATTTAGATATAGGTGTAATGCATCCAGAACTGATGAAGTTACTAGGTAAACTTCGTTATCGTGCATCTTATGGACAAAATGCACTAGCACATACTTTAGAGGTTGCTCATTTAGCTGGAATTATGGCTGCTGAGATGGGTGGAGATGCAAGACTTGCTCGTCGTGCTGGGTTACTTCACGATATAGGTAAAGCACTTACTCATGATTTAGAAGGTAATCATATTGATTTGGGTGCAGATATATGTAATAGATACAATGAAAATTCTGTAGTTATAAATGCTATATATGCACATCATGGTCATGAAGATATAGAGAGTGTTGAATGTGGGGCTGTTTGTGCAGCAGATGCACTCTCAGCTGCAAGACCAGGTGCAAGACGAGAGGTTTTAGAGAGTTTCTTAAAAAGGGTAAGTGAGATAGAAGAGATAGCATCTTCAAAAAATGGTGTAAAACAAGCTTATGCTATAAATGCAGGTCGTGAAGTTAGAGTTATGGTAAATGCAACACTTATAAATGATGATGAAGCAGTACTTATGGCTAATGAGATAGCAAAAGAGATAGAGGAAAAAGTTTCTTATCCAGGTGAGATAAAAGTAAATGTTATAAGAGAAAATAGAGCTATAGTTTTTGCAAAATAGCCTCTCTTCTTAAGATGGTTAATTAATTTTAGAGGTTATAATTTCGCAAATATATTTTATGATTAAGATATGGCATAATCCAAGATGTTCAAAGTCTCGTGCTTCATTAGAGGTAGTTGAAAATTCAAAACAAGAGTTTGAAGTTTTTAAGTATCTAAATGAAGATATAACAGATGAATCTGAACTTATAAAAGACTAAATTTAGTCTTTTATACCCCCTCTATGTCATTCATTTCAGAGTCGTCGTATGGATCCATATGTATAACGACATATACTTTCTTATCTTTAAAAAGTTTTTTTAATTCTTCTTCAATTTTGTCAGTTACGAAATGTGCATCATATAGTGAAATATCCATATTAAAAACAGTATGAACAGATATAAATATATGTGAGCCAGATTCTCTAGCTTTTAGATGATGGAAGCTAGTAACTGTTTTGTGGTTGGATATAATTTCTTCTATTTTATTCATCTCTTCTTCTGCTAAAGAAGCATCTAGTAACATTAATATACCCTCTTTAATGATAGGGTATGCTGAGTATATCATATAGATAGCTATACCTATACCCAATATAGGGTCGATTAATTGTTCACCTGTAAAAGATACCAAAGCTAAAGCGATTAAAACAGCACCATTTGAAAATAAGTCTGTTTTATAGTGTAGTGCATCTGCTTTTATGACCATATTTTTTGTTTTTTTTGCCACATAGTTTAAAAATGCAACTAAGAAAGCAGTTATAACTATAGATAGAAGCATCACATATATACTTTCACTCATATATGCTATATCTTTAGGATTTGCAATTTTACTAAGTGCTTCATATAGGATAAAAAGGGCAGATATAGATATAACAACCCCCTCTATAACAGCTGCAAGAGGTTCTATCTTTGAATGACCAAAGTTAAAATCTTTATCAGCTGATTTTTCAGAACGACTTAATGCAAAATAGTTAAATAATGATACAGTTAAGTCTAAAAAACTATCAATAGCAGATGCTAAAATAGCAATAGAACCACTAAAGACACCTATCGTCATCTTTATAAGTACAAGTAAACCAGCTACAGATGTAGAAACTAAAGTTGCTTTTTTTTCTAAACGCATATTAGAACCTTTAAAAAGTATAGATTGTTTTGATATAATTGTATCAAAAAAGAGTTTTATGAATATTGAACAATTAAGAGAAGATAGACAAAAATGGATGACTTGGAAAAATATCAAGCCATTAAGAGATGCTTTAGATAAACTACAAGAGATAGAGTGCAGTGTTGAGCTAGGTGATGTTGTTAAGATAACTTCAGAAGATGCTTATGATGTTGAAGATACAGCAAGGATGATGATGCCATGGAGGAAAGGTCCATTTCAGATTTTTGATACTTTTATCGATACTGAGTGGAAAAGCAATATCAAGTATAATCTTTTAAGACCATATTTTAATCTAAAAGATAAAAGAGTCGCAGATATAGGGTGTAACAATGGTTATTATCTTTTTAGAATGCAAGAAGATAGTCCTAAATCACTTGTTGGATTTGACCCATCTCCACTTTATAAAACACAGTTTGATTTTATAAATCATTTTGTAAAAAGTGATATAGTTTATGAACTCTTAGGTGTTGAGCATCTTGAGTTTTATGAAGAAAAGTTTGATACTATATTTTGTCTTGGTGTTTTGTATCATAGAAGTGACCCTGTAGCAATGCTTAAACAACTTTTTAAAGGGCTAGATAAAAAGGGTGAAGTTATACTTGATACTTTTTATATAGAGGGTGATGATGAGATGTGTTTATGTCCAGCATCATCGTATTCAAAGATACCAAATATCTACTTTGTGCCAACTATAAAAGCATTAAAACATTGGTGTTTAAGAGCTGGATTTAGTGAGTTTGAAGTTTTAGAAGTGTCAAAAACAGATGCAAGTGAGCAAAGAAAAACAGACTGGATAGAGGGACAGAGTTTAGAAGACTTTTTAGACCCAGAGGATAGTACGAAAACAGTTGAAGGGTATCCTGCTCCTGCTAGAGTTTATGTAAGATTGATTAAAGATAAAAAATAAAGGCTAGATATATGACATCACAAGAGATAGAAGAATTAGATTTAGGAATAAAAAAAGAGGAAGTCATACTAACAACTCACAATGAAATAAATCAGGATTTAAATGGTGAACTACTTGTTATAGAGCATGGGTATGTAGAAGTAAGACTTAGAACTACACCTGAAATGGTAGCAGATAAACAAGGTTTAATTCATGGTGGTTTTATATTTTCATCTGCTGATTATGCAGCTATGGCAGCTGTAAATGAAACAAATGTTGTTTTAGTTGCTAGTGAATGTCAGTTTTTATCTCCAGTAAAACTTCATGATGAAGTAAATATAATAGCAAGAGTTCGTCATAAAGAGGGTAGAAAAAGAAATGTAAATGTTGTTGCTTTTGTGCATGATATAAAAGTTTTTGAGGGTGAATTTAAAACTGTTATATTAGATAAACATGTATTAAAATTAAAGCTTCTTGATGAAAATAAAGAAACAGCAGTTGGTACAAAAAAGAAAAGAGGATAGCTAAATGTTAGCTATCCAATAGTCAGAGTACTGTTGTTCTTGTTTTATAGTTGTACTTCCACCATGACCTGGATATATTGTTTTGTCAT
>JAMOQV010000160.1 GCA_027068615.1 Helicobacteraceae bacterium
TCACTATGACTAGCACCATCATCAGAAGCAACACCATCAACTACATATATATATACCAAAGCTGCTTTTGGTAATGGTTTTTGAGCCTTAAACGGCATTCTATCTGCACAAGCACTAAATAACAAACCTACAAATACCAATCCAAGTATTAACAATCTTTTTTTCATTTTATCTCTTTTCATTTTAATTGAACTGATTATAGGGTATAAATGCTGAATATTTAATTTATATTTATAAAAAATTGAAATCTATCTCTTTCAAAAAGTAAAGATGATTTTTTATTAAAAGCATCTATATACATACCCAAATCATCAAAATTATAAACAAACTTATCATTTATCTTAAGAAGTTTATCTCCAACTTTTAAACCATACTTTTTAAAGATACCATTTATCTTTTCTATAATGAGTTTATTGTTAAAATATAGTCCTTTTGATTCTAAAAAAGTATCAGATTTATAACCACCACCTATCCTTTTAAAGGTAGTAACTTTAAATCTTAAGATTTTAGAACCCCTTTTTATCTTGATATTATGCTTTGAACCAATCTTAGAGAATAAAATCTTCCTCATCAAAGATGCACTCGTTTTTACCCTTTTACCATCAAAAGAGAGGATAATATCGTTATTTTTAAAAGGGTTATCTTTTATAAAAGGGTTTGACCTTTTTACTTTTACATTTTTATCACTATCATAGAGTCTTATCCCTATATCTGAGTAATAAGTATCTTTTGTATTTAAAAATCTCTCGATATACTCTTTTTGGATGATACCTTTATATGTTACAATCCCTTCCAATGCACAACAAGAATTTGTAAGCAAACTAGGAGTTTGAACTTTTTCACTAAATGTTGCAAGATGATTTAATCCAACTTGCTGTTTTATGATTTTACCCTCTATTGCATTTTTAGTATTTACAGATGCGACACCAAATGATAAAAAATTATTTATTTTAAATGGAAACGGAAAGTATTTGTCTGTTTGTATAAGATAAAGATGCAAAAATGGATCTTCTTTTAGTATCTTTGCTTTTGGTTTTACAGATGAAAAAACAAGTCTTTTGTATCTAGTTACGGGGATTTGAAAAATATTATTTTTGTAAGAGTTTGAGTCTATTAGTTTTTTTTTACAAGAGATATATCCACCCTTACAGGCAAATATATCTAAAAAAAGTATGCTTATTAGGATAAATAAGCGAAGCACCTAAGATGCCCCACCAAATGGATTTATTCCACCCATATTTCCAAGCATACTCATAGCTGACATTTTTTGGTTGTCTTGCACCATTTTACTACCATCATTTAAGGCACCGATAAGAAGTATCTGAAGTGAGTCTTTATCTTCCATAAGTGAATCATCTATAGTTAAATCTATAACTTCACCTTTTCCATTCATAACTACTTCAACCATACCACCACCACTTTTTACAGTAAAAGTTTTTGATGCTAAGTCATCTTCTAGTTTTTTTGCATTTTCTTGCATACCATCTAGCATTTTTGACATATCACCCATATTTGAAAACATTAGATACTCTCCACTATTTCATCAATGTTATTATCATCATCTAAAAGAACAACTGTTGGTTTATAGTTTTTTAACTCTTTCTCTTTATAAGAAGCATAAGCTACAACTATGATTTTATCACCTTTGTGTACCTTTCTAGCAGCTGCACCATTTAGACACATATCTCGCTTACCTCTTTCACCTAAAATGATATAAGTTGAAAATCTTTCGCCATTGTTTATATTTAGTATCTCAACTTTTTGCCCAACTCTCATTTTTGCAGCTTCTAATAACTCTTCATCAATAGTTATAGAACCAACATAGTTTAAGTTTGCATCTGTAACAGTTGCACGGTGTATCTTACTGTAAAGCATCTCTATTTGCATAAAAACTTTCCTACATTCCCATTTGTTTTTTCATATCTGCTGGAGATATAGGCTCATCCCACATTTCAGAGTCTATAAGATACTCTTCAACAACATTTCCACCTATAATATGCTCAGTTACGATACGCTCTATCTTCTCTTTTGTTAAACCTGCATACATAGTATGACCTGGCTCTACAAGCATTACAGGACCTGCAGAACAACGGTTTAAACAAGATGAACGAATAGGCTGAACAGTAGCCATAACACCTTGTTGCATAAGTGTAGATGCAAGATGTTGAAAAATATCCTGAGTTTGTGGTGTTACACACGATGGTTTTGGCATTCCTGGAGGAGCTGACTGCTCACATTTAAATATATAATATGCTGGTTGAGGGATTCCCATTTGTTTTCCTTATGAAATTTTTTGAAATTATATCGAAAATATAATTTTTTTTGTTTAAGAGTAAGATTAACTTACGAGTTTAAGTTTAAAAGCTCTCTTACAACTTCCCTATCATCAAAAGGTAGTTTTCTATCATATATGATTTGATAAGACTCATCACCTTTACCTAAAATCACAACAACTTCATCATCCTCTTGCTCATCTAGTGCCATCTCTATCGCTTTTTTACGGTTTAACTCTACCACTACATCTGTTTTATCAACTATACCTTTTAATATATCATCAATTATGGCTTCTGGGTCTTCATTTCGTGGGTTATCACTTGTTATATAAACTTTTTTAGCTAGTGTTACTGCTATCTTACCCATAAGTGGTCTTTTCTCTTTGTCTCTATCTCCACCAGCACCAAATACAACTAAAAGCTCTTTCTCTTTTAGTGCATTTAACACCTGTGCCATCCCATCTGGAGTATGAGCAAAATCAACTATAACATTTGGTAACTCACAAACTTGCTCCATTCTACCACTTACACCTGCAAAGTTATCTACAACTTCAACTATATCTTCTAACTTTTTATCTGTTAGGATGTCCACTGCCGATATAGAAGCCATAAGGTTATAAAGATTGAAAAAACCGTGCAAAGATGAAGTAAAAGGGACTACCTTTTGAAAATGTTGGATAATACCACTTGAAGCATCATTTAGTGAGTATGCCATAAGCTTGTAAGTTGCTGGGTTTTCGATACCGTAAGTAAAAGTGTTTTTGATGTTAAAAGATGCTTTGTCTTCATCTTTATTTATCAGTTTTTTACCATCATCTTGAAAAAAACTATTTTTTACAGATATGTATTCACCTAGTGTTTTATGATAGTCTAAATGGTCTTGAGTTATGTTTGTTAGTATCTTTAACTCAAACTCTATCCCATCTATTCTTTTTTGCACTATGGCATGTGAGCTAACTTCCATTATAAAGTATTCACACCCTGCTTCTACTGCTTGATAGATATGTCTGTAAGTGTTTAGTACACTTGGAGTTGTAAGACTTTTGCCCTCAACTACTTCATCATTCATAAAAAAGCCACGAGTTCCTTGCATGGCCACTTTATAATCCAAATCAAGTAAAAAAGAGTATATAGCAGATGCCGTTGTGGTTTTACCGTTTGTTCCCGTTATACCAACTATCTTAATCTTATCAAGACCAAAAAGAGATGCTATATCTTTTATCTCTATGATAGAGTGTGCATTGTTTGCTTTTGCATCCTCTACATAGTTTTCATTTTGTGTTGTTTTTACAAAAGCTGTCTCTTTGTCACACTCTTTTGAGTTTTCTGTTACATATCTAAAGTCTTGGTTTGGAAGTTCAATTTTCAATTATTTTGCCTTTTGATATTTTAAATTTATCTACCAACTTATTGAATTGTGGATCATTTGCATATATGTTTACAGCTGTTTCTAAATATGTCATAGCCATCTCTGTAAAATTATGCTCAATGAGATTATCCAAAAAATCTATAAAATCATCTTTTTTAGTGATAATCACACGAGTTGAAAACATAATATTTTCAAATATCTCACGAAAATCACCACCATCAGAAACTAATTTTTTAAAATCCTGATATAGGATTCCATTTTCTGCTTCAAGAGTATTACTTAATGGTTCAGCAAGTATTTCACCTAGTTTATCCAAAGCACCATCCATACTTTGAAGAAGTTCATTTATAATACTATGAGCATTTTCACTATCTTCCTCTTTTAAAATCTCATAATAATCAAACAAGGCTTCAGCACCTGCTTCTCCACTAAGTGCCATTTCTGAAAGTATAACACCATTGTAAGCTTCTTTAGAATGTGGATAATGTTGTAAAACCATAGCAAACTTCTCCAAAGCACCTTTATAATCAGACTTTGAAAAACTATCATTTGCTTGGCTTAAGGTTTTATATTTACTTATACCTATCATTTTCTTACTCTTTATAATTTATCGATATCGTTTTCCATACCAACAGGAACATTTACAACTTCAAGCTCTGGGTGGATATCCATTCTTAATTGTCTCTCTACACCATACTTTAGTGTTGTTCCGCTACTAGCACAACCTATACAAGCACCTTTTAACTGCACATAAACTTTAGAATTTTTAACAGTTATAAAAGATATATCCCCACCATCCAATGCTAAAGATGGACGAACTTTATCTATAACATTTGAAACAGGAGTCATTAACTCCTCATCAGTAAATGGTATCATTTTTTAGTCCTTATCTATTTTTGTTCCGTAAAATATGATAAAATCACTTAACAAGTGATAAAACTATCAACTAAGTTTAAAAACTTATATTCTTTAATTTTTTAACACTCCTCACAAACAACCATCTCCCAGCCATTATAAACAAGCACAATTTTTGCAAATGGTTTATCTCTAAGATGTGGTACTGTTTTTATATCGTAAGTTTGTAGTTGTTGTTTAGCTTCTTGTATCTTTTGAAGTTTTAGTTTTTCTGTATATTTACTTCTAGGGATATACTTTAACTCTATTAAAGCACCGTAAGGAATTTCTT
>JAMOQV010000161.1 GCA_027068615.1 Helicobacteraceae bacterium
TTATAGTTGTGCCTATAAATATTAAAATAAACTTGCTTCTTTATTTTTTACTTCTTCTTTTAGTATAGATTTATCGTCACTTAAAATTAGTGCAAAATTAAAATCATTATTTATTAATTTATTTATAATTTCATTATTTGTTTGTTTTTTTGTTATATATATGATTTTTGCCCAAGAAGCATTGTCTTGTAAAAACTTTGCTTCTTTATCAATAAGATTTTCATCTGATTCAAATATTATAACTTGATCAGTTGTTCCAAAATCTTTTATTATTAAATCTTTTGTAACAAAAACAGCTTCAAAATGTTTTAATTGAGTAAACTTTTTAAGGCGGTAGCTTATATCTAATGTTTTATATAGATACAGTAATTTTTCTAAGTATGGTATAAAAAATGGAGATAATGGTTGTCTTTCATAAAAAATATTATTATGAATAAAAGCAGTTTCAAATAATGTTTTATCTTTTATTTTTATTAAATTAATTTTATCTGGAAGGGCAGGGGGCTTTTTTATATCTGTAAATAGATCTTGATTTGTTAAAGATGGTGTAAAAAGTATAATTGAATTTTCTTCAATATTCCAAAGGGATAAAAAAATATCTTTGATATTTGAATACAAAGTTATAAAGTTTGTCTGGGTAATAATTTGTTTTGATAATTCGATACTAATTTCATCACAAGAATAAGATATAACTTTTCTTTCTATAAGTCTAAAACGGAGAATTTTAGTTAAAGCATCTGGTATATTTTCAACTTTTATCCAAGCTATTTCACTGTCTGTTATTTGTGTTGGTTTGTCAAATACAATTCCATAAGCACCATTAAATATAGCTTCTTCTATGTCAGAATTATTAAATGCAACGAAGAGATCTCCTCTTCGTATTTTTTTTGCATCGAAAACTATATTTTCAAAATCGCTTACAAAAGGTTCATTTATAAGTTTTGCATGAGTTAGTGCTAGTATATTTACAAGTCTCATCCAACAGGTGTACCAGCCTTTTTAGGTTTTTGGGGGCGAACTAGACAAAGTCCATCTTCATCTTTTGCAGCTAAAAGCATCCCCTCACTCATCATACCCATAAGTTTTGCAGGTTTTAAGTTTGCAACTACACAAGCTTGAGTACCTACTAAATCTTCAGGTGAGTAAAACTCTTTTATCCCAGCTACTATTTGTCTAGGTTTTTCTTCACCTAAATCAACTTGAAGTTTTAAAAGTTTTTTACTTTTTTTAACCTCTTGAGCCTCAACTATTGTACCAATTTTTAAAGAAGTTTCAAAGAATTGACCTATCTCTATAAGGTTATCTTCCTCTTTTTTAGGTTCATCTTTTTTACAATCATTCTCAGTTTTAGTTGGTTCTGCTTTTGGAGCTTCTGGCATCAAAGGTTCTTCAACACGAGGAAAAAGAGGTGGAACTTTTTTAATGATAAAAGTTTTTAAAAGTTGTTTATTCTCAACTAAATTTTTAAAACTTTCGTTGTTTATCTCAAAATTTAATGCATCTGCTATGGTATTTGTTGTTTTTGGCATAATAGGGTGAAGCATAATAGAAGCTTTTGCTAAGATATTTGCAACAAGTGCAACAGTAGCTAATGCTTCATCTTTTTTTCCCTCTTTCATTTTTGTCCAAGGTGCATACTCTTCTATAGCTTTGTTTCCTATTGAAAAAAGTTTCCATAATTCATCAAGATAACGGTGTGTTTGAACATTTTTCATAAATTCATCAAGATTACTAAGTGCAGTATTCATAGACTCTAACTCTTTTGAGTGATATTTTTCAACATCAATACTATCTATTTCAAAATCACTATATTTTCCACTCATACCGATAATACGGTTTAGTAGATTTCCTAAGTCATTTGATAGTTCAGAATTTATTCTATCTATAAATGCTCTTTGAGAAAAATCTCCATCTTGACCAAATGGAACTTCACGAAGCATAAAGTATCTAAGATTTTCAACTCCATAAGCATCTGCTACCTCTTTAGGTGATACTACATTTCCTTTTGATTTACTCATCTTTTCACCATCACGAGTCCACCAACCATGAGCTGCTATAGTTTTTGGTAGTGGTAAATCCAAACTCATTAAAAATGCAGGCCAGTATATAGCATGAAAACGAAGTATATCTTTACCTACAAAGTGTGTAGAAGCTGGCCAGAAATCCATAAGAGCTTCATCATCACCATATCCTAAGGCTGTAACATAGTTCATAAGTGCATCAAGCCAAACATACATAACATGTTTATCATCATTTAGACTTTCAGGCATAGGAACACCCCATTTAAATGATGTTCTTGTTACTGATAAGTCACGAAGACCACTTTTTACAAAATTTATAACTTCATTTCCACGAGAACGAGGAAGTACAAAGTCTGGATTTTCTTCATAAAACTTTAAAAGTTTATCTTCATATTTTGATAGTTTAAAAAAGTAACTTTCCTCTTTTACTATACTTGTTGTTCTACCACAATCAGGACAAAATTCACTATCTACAAGTTGAGTTTCTGGGAAGAAAGTCTCACAACTTACACAGTAATGACCCTCATAAAAATCTTTATAGATATCACCTTTTGCAAACATAACTTCAAAAGCTTTTTGAACACCTTTTTTATGTTTTGCATCTGTAGTTCTTATAAACTGGTCATAGCTTATTTCAAACTCATCCCAAAGGTTTTTAAATGTAGCACTAATCTCATCTGCAAACTCTTGAGTAGGCTTGTTATTTTTTATGGCAGATTCTTCTATCTTCTGTCCATGTTCATCAGTACCTGTTAAAAAGTAAGTTTTCTCACCTTTTAGTCTTTCATATCTAGCCATAGTATCTGCAATAAAAGTTGTATAAGCATGACCAATATGTGCTTCGCCATTAACATAGTATATAGGTGTTGTGATATATTTACTCAAAATCTTTGCCTCGTATCATTTTTTATTTTTGTTATTTTACCCTAATTTGGGTTTAAAAATGCTTTAGTATCTCTTTTGTTATCTCTTCTATACTTTTTGTTGCATCTATAGTTATAAGTTCTAAGTTTAAAAGTTTTGTAGCTTCTATTATAGCCTCTTGTATATCTAGTAGATATTTGCTACCTCTTAACTCTATACCATCCAACTCTTTTTGAGATAGTCTATACTCTAGTTCCTCTTTTGTAAGTTTAAGTAAAAAAACTTTTTGAGGGTAGATATTGCTTGTAGCAAAGTTATTTAAAGTTACTAACTCTTTTTTGTTTATCTCACCTTGTATTAATGCATAGGCTATTCCACTTACAGCACTTCTATCTGAGATAATCATTTTATCTAAATTTGGTTCTATAACCTCTGTTATATGTTCTGCTCTATCTGCTAAAAAAAGTAAAAATTCTGCTTTTTTACTTTTTGTTTTAGCAGATAAAACCATCTCTCTTATCTCTTTTCCAACTACTGTAGCACCTGGTTCTTTTGTGATGATAGCATCTTTGAAATGTTTTTTTAACTCTTGTATCTGAGTGCTTTTACCAGCTGTATCTATACCCTCTATAGCTATATACATTTTTTATCCTCTATAAATTGATGCACCTCTTTTGGTACTAAATGGGAGATTTTCCCATTATACTTCATAAGACCTCTAACTATAGATGAACTAACAAAAGCATGTTGTAGATTTGGCATTAGATATACAGTTTCTATAGTATCATCTAAGGAGTTATTTAAGTAGCCCATTTGTAGTTCATACTCAAAATCACTAACAGCTCTTAAACCTCTTATAAGTATATTTGCATTGTATTGTTTTGCTAAATCAACTGTTAAATTGTCAAATCCTACAACTTTTACACCATTGAGTTGGCTTAGTGCTTTTTCAACCATTGAAATTCTATCTTGAAGATTAAAAAGAGGTGTTTTTTCTTTTGATATTGCAACAGCTACTATAACTTCATCAAAAAGGTTTAAAGCTCGTTTTATAATATCAAAATGTCCATTTGTTATAGGGTCAAAAGTTCCAGGGTAAAGTGCTATTTTATTCATCTGTTTTCCATCTTTTATATAAATTATTTTCAATTCCTAAAAGGTCAAACCATTTTCCAACTATAAAGTTTTCCATATCATCTAGTGTTTGTTGTTTTGAGTAGTAACCCATAACAGGTGGGGCTATAACTATACCTAGTGTTGATAGTTTGTGCATATTTTCCAAAGATATGGCAGAGTAGGGCATCTCTCTAGGAGCTAGGATGAGTTTTTTTTGTTCTTTTATCATAACTGATGCTACTCTTGTAACTAGATTATCAGCAATACCACAAGAGATTTTTGCCAGTGTATTCATGCTACACGGTGCAATAAGCATAGCATCAATTCCAAATGAACCAGATGCTATACTAGCACCTATATCTTTGTTGTTATGGATAGTTACATCCATCTCTTCATCTAAAACTATTTTAGAGTTATCTGTCATTATAAAATGTTTTTCTATTGTATTTGGAAGTAATCTTAATGCTTTTAAACCTAAGTTTACTCCACTTGCTCCACTTATTGCTATAACTATTTTCAACTTAATACATCTCCGTTTTATTTATGCCTATCGCTTTTACTTTTAGTTTTATTTTATTGCTTTTTTCAACATTTAAGGTATCTCCCAATCTTGCATTTTTTAATGCTTTTGCTTCAAAAGATATATCTATACCATTGTCATGTAAGATAACATTAACAATAGAACCTCTTTTTATAATGTTTAATCTTTCTGTATTTTGTATAGTTAGTATTTTACCTTTATTTATGTGGTATCTGGCTTGTAAAGAGTTTTTAGCTATATGTTGTATAGGTTTTGCCCTTAATTTTTCTAAAAAAACTTTTTTTGCTTTAGTATCAAAATGTGATATTTTTGTACCTTTTTGTAACCTTTTTGTAGCTATATAAACTAAGATTTTGGCTTTTATCGTGTAGTTGAAAAAAAACTTTTTTTTATCTTCTGTTTTTATACTTACTATACCGTGATTATATAGGTAGTTTCTTTTTCTTACATCTACTGTAAAGTTTTTTGGTTGTTTTTTTATATAACCTCGTGGTTGGACTTTTATTGAGATTATATCTATATTTTTATAACTTCTTTTATAATATCTCCATAAAGACTGTTTTATCTTTGATGTGTCTATATTACTCTCTTTTATAAAGTTTATATAGTTACTTTGAGCTTTTAGTTTTTTGTAACCATTTTGTTGTAAAAGTTTTATAAGTAGTTTTGATTTTATTCTTTTTGAATATTTATTTGATGGGATTTTAAAAAAAGTTTTGTCAAATTTTGGATTTTTAATAATTGATGATATATTTATATCATTACTTTTTACATAATATGTTTCTTGTAAAATAGTTGAAGCATTTAGTGATGATAAAAGTAAAATAAATAGTAAAAATTTGATAAACATTAGTTGTATTATAGTGAAAATTTACTTAAAATTTTAAATGAAGCTATATATAAATAAAATTTAACTATAATGTTTTCAAAATTTTCAGATACTAGGATACATATTGAAACAATGGTATGATGCGATAAAAAATGCACAGGATGTTGAACAACTTGAAGAGATTCGAATCTCTGTGTTTGGTAAAAAAGGTGTTTTGGCTTCAGAATTTGCTAAGATGAAAACTGCTCCAAATGAGGAAAAGTCAAAGATAGCAAAAGAGTTAAATACTCATAAATCTGCACTTATGAATGAATTTACTGCAAGAAAGATAACTCTACAAACTTTAGAATTACAAAATGCAATGAAAGAGGAAGCTATAGATGTTTCTCTATATTCAACTACAAGTGAAGCAGGTGCTTTACATCCAGTTATGGAGACTATGGATAGGATAGTGGAGTATTTTTCATCTATGAATTTTGCTGTAAAAACAGGAAATATGGTAGAGGATGATTTTAATAACTTTGAAGCATTAAATCTTCCAAAGTATCATCCAGCTCGTGATATGCAGGATACATTTTATTTTAAAGATGAGATGCTTCTTCGTACACATACTTCACCTGTTCAGATAAGAACTATGATGAGTACAAAACCACCTATCCGTATGATAGCACCAGGGGCTGTTTTTCGTCGTGATTATGATTTAACTCATACCCCTATGTTTCATCAGATAGAGGGTCTTTTAGTGGATGAAAAAGGCAAAGTTTCTTTTGCAAACTTAAAGTATATACTAGAAGATTTTTTAAAATATATGTTTGGTGATGTTGAAGTTCGTTTCCGTCCATCATTTTTCCCGTTTACTGAACCATCAGCAGAGGTAGATATCTCTTGTGTTTTTTGTAAAGGTGAGGGTTGTAGAGTATGTTCTAAAACAGGTTGGTTAGAAGTTTTAGGATGTGGAATTGTAGATCCAAATGTTTTTGAGGCTGTTAAGTATGAAGATGTTAGTGGTTATGCTTTTGGATTAGGCGTAGAGAGATTTGCAATGCTTATTCATCAGATAGGCGATCTTCGTTCGTTGTTTGAGGGAGATATAAAACTATTGGAGCAGTTTCAATGATAGTAACTAGAAGTTGGTTAAGTGAGTGGATAAATTTAGATGGTATCTCTACTGAGGATATTTGTAAAACATTTAACTCTATAGGTTTAGAAGTAGATAGTGTAAAAACTTACAATGTACCACCAAAAATAGTATTTGGTAGAGTTTTAGAGTGTGAAAAACACCCAGATGCTGATAAATTAAGTGTTTGTAAAGTAGATATAGGGACAAGTATTCGCCAAATAGTTTGTGGTGCTTCAAATGTTAGAGAGGGTATCGATGTTGTAGTAGCTACTATAGGTGCTGTTATGCCAAGTGGTATGGCTATAAAACCTGTAAAACTTCGTGGTGTAGAGTCTGAGGGTATGATATGTTCATCTAGCGAGATTGGTCTTGAAGATATTGGTAAAGGTATCATGGAGATTGATGATAGCATCGGTAAGTATGAATTGGGTCAGGAAGTTTCTACTAACCATATTTTTTGTGATGATGTTATAGAGATAGAACTTACAGCAAACAGAGGTGATTGTTTAAGCATAAGAGGTGTTGCAAGAGACTTAAGTGCTGCTTATGACAGACCTATAAAAGAGAGTGCTATAAATGATAAAGAGGATAAAAAAGTAGGTATTGGTAGAATATTTAGTTTTAAACATGACAAAGACTTAAATGTAAATCTTGAGTATAAAGCTGTTGAATTAGGTTCATTATCTATACCGTTTATAGTTAAATTAAGACTTGCTCAGATAGAAGAGACTAGAAGTACAGATATAGAGTCTATACTACTTTATGCTACACACTCAACAGGTGTTATACTAAGAGCATATACCTTAAAAGATAAGATAGAACTTCGTAAAGATGAAAATGGGTATGCTTCTGTATATGCTGATGAAAAATTATCTATTGTTGGTATCATTCAAGAGGATAGCTCAAAAGTAACTTCCTTAGAAGGTGATATTCTTATAGAAGCTAGTTATATCCCACCAGAGATTATATCTAAGCAGATGCAAGAGTGTAAAATACCAGCTGGTCCAATGTATTATAAAACATCAAGAGGTAGTGAACCTGAACTAGGTAGAGGGATATCTTATGTTTTAGATATTATAGAGAAAAATTCATCTTCATCTTTTTATGGTGGAACAATGGGTGTTAATAACTCTTATTCTGAAAAAGTAGTTAGTGTTAGTCATCAAGATATAGATGAGATTATAGGTGCTAAGATAGATACTCAAAGAATCAATAAGCTTCTTAAAAATCTAGGTTTTAATACTTCAAAATCTTCTTCTAATGGTTTTGTGCTTGTAGTTCCTAGATTTAGACACGATATATCAAATAAACAAGATATCGTAGAAGAGATAGTTCGTTTAGTTGGGATTGATAATATTCCATCAAAACCATTTATACTTACTGAAAAAAATCAACTAGAAGATGATTATTTTAATTATAAGAAAAAGTCTATCTATAGACATAAATCAGCACAAAGTGGTTTCTATGAGTCTATACATTTTGTTTTTGATGAGAAAAAAGTTCTTAAAAAGTATGGTTTTAAAACTATATCTGATGAGCAAGAGATTTTAAATCCTATAGTAAATACCTTAGATACATTAAGAACAACCCTTTTAACAGGATTGTTAAAATCAGCTTCTTCAAATGCTAAAAATGGTTATGCTTCTATTAAGCTTTTTGAAGTTGGTTCTGTATTTGATGAAAATAGAGATGAATCAGTAAAAATGGCTATGCTTTTTAGTGGAGATACTACAAAAGAGTCATTAAGTAATCTAGGAAAACCATCAAAAGTTGATTTTGCATTTTTTGCACAAAAAGTGTCTGATGTTATAGGTAGTTTTGAATTAAAAGAGTTTGAGACTCAGCATACATTGTCTCATACTTATCAGTCAGCTTCTATAATACAAAATGGTGAAGCTATAGGGGAACTTTTTAAGTTACATCCAACTGTACAAAAAGAGTATGATTTAGATGATACATTTCTTTGTGAACTAGATTTTGAAAAATTACAATTTGCACTGAAAAAAGCAAAACCAACTTCTAAATACCAAGCTTCATTTAGAGACTTAAGTATCATTATGCCAAAGTCTATGAAATATGAAACTATAAAAGAGGTTATAGAGAAAAATGCTACTAAAGAGTTGATAAGATTTTATCCTGTAGATAGATATAGTGATGATTCTTTAGGTGAAAATGTAAGTTTATCTATAAGATTTATGTTAAGAAGTGATGAGAAAACTCTTGAAGAGGAAGATATCACTTCTACTATGGATGCTATATTAGAAGCATTAAATTCTGAACTAGGTATAGGTTTAAGATGAGTTTTGTAGAGGTTATACCATCAGGAGCTTTTTCATTAAGTATTGGTGATATAGCTCCTGATAAGTCTATATCCCATAGAAGTGCTATGTTTGCTATGTTAGCAGATGGAGAGAGTGTTATCAGTAACTTTTTAAGAGCTGAAGACACTCTAAATACTCTTCAGATAGTGAAAAATTTAGGTGCTGATGTAGTTGATAATGGAACTATTATAAGGATAAGTTCAAAGGGTATAAAAGAGCCATCTGAGATACTTGAGTGTGGTAACTCTGGAACAGGTATGAGACTTTTTTGTGGACTTTTAAGTTCTGCAAATGGTCATTTTGTACTTACTGGGGATAAATATCTTCGTAGTCGCCCTATGAAAAGAGTAACAAATCCACTTATAAGTATAGGTGCTAAACTTGATGGTAGAAAAGATGGTGATTTAGCTCCACTTAGTATAAGAGGCTCATCTTTAAAAGCATTTGATTATAAGAGCAAGATAGCATCTGCTCAAGTAAAGTCTTGTATGATTTTAGCTGGACTTAGAGCAGATGGTGTCTGTAGATATACTGAGCCTGAACTTTCTCGTGATCATACAGAGAGAATGTTAAAAGGGATGGGTGCTGATATAGTTGTAGATGGTTTAACAACTACTATAAACCCTTTGAAAAAACTTCTAAACCCTTTAACTATAAGAGTTCCTGCTGACCCATCATCTGCTTTTTTCTTTGCAGTAGCAACAGCTATCACTCCAGATGCTAGTATAGTTTTAGAGGGTGTAACTTTAAATGAAACTCGTATAGAAGCTTTTAAAGTGTTGGAGATGATGGGTGCAGATATAACTTACAAAGAGACAGATAATAGATATGAACCAATAGGGGATATAGCTATAAAGTATGCACCACTAAAAGCTATAACGATTGAAGATAATATATCATGGCTTATAGATGAACTTCCAGCACTTTCTATTGCAATGGCTTGTGCTGAAGGTGAAAGTGTAGTAAAAAATGCAAAAGAGCTTCGTGTAAAAGAATCAGATAGAATATCAACAGTTGTAACTGGTCTAAAAGCTTGTGGTATAGAGGTTGATGAGTATGAAGATGGTTATAAAATCAAAGGTGGAAACTTGCAAAAAGCTACAATAGACAGTGATGGTGATCATAGAATAGCTATGACATTTATCATAGCTGGGCTTAAATGTGGTATGAAAGTTACAGATATAGAGTGTATAAATACCTCTTTTCCAAACTTTTTTGAACTATTAAAAAATATAACAAAAGTGGAGCTTTATTAGATGAAGATACGATTAGCAGAAAATTATGGTTTTTGTTTTGGTGTAAAAAGAGCTATAAAAATAGCTGAAGAGAATCAAAATGCTTCAACTTATGGACCTCTTATACATAATTCTAAAGAGATTGATAGACTTGAAAAAGATTATAAAGTTGGTCTTGTTGATGATTATAAAGAGTTTAAATCTGGAGATAAAGCGATAGTTAGAACTCATGGGATACAAAAACAAGAGTTAGAAGCTTTAAAAAAAGATGGTGTTGATGTAGTAGATGCGACTTGTCCATTTGTAACTAAACCACAGCAAATTTGTAGTGATATGAGTGAAGAGGGTTATCAAGTTATAATATTTGGTGATGAAGCTCATCCTGAGATAAAAGGTGTAAAAAGTTATGCTAACAATGGTGCTGTTGTAGTTACTTCTATAGAGGATTTAGAATGTGTTGCTTTAAAAGATAAAGTAGCACTTGTTGCACAAACAACAAGAAGAGTTGAAAACTATACGGAGATAGCAAACTATCTTATACCTAGATGCAAAGAGGTAAGGGTATTTAATACCATTTGTAATGCAACATTTGAAAATCAAGAAGCAGTAAGAGAGATATCTAAAAAAGCTGATATTATGCTTATAATAGGTGGTAAAAATTCATCAAATACAAAACAACTTTTTAGTATATCTAAAAGTAATTGTGAGGATTCTTATCATATAGAAGATGAAAAAGAGTTAAATTATGATTGGTTTAAAGGTAAGTCATTTTGTGGTATAAGTGCAGGGGCTTCGACTCCTGATTGGATTATACAAAATGTAGTTGATGCTATAGAAAAAAATATAAACAGATAAATCTTAGCATTTAATAAAGATATAATAAATATTTAGATATGATTACGAAATTTTTATGTAACAGAGGATAGGTAATGGCGTTCGATAACGAATCATTTGAAGAAGAAGAAAATTTTGCAGAGATGTTTGCTGCTAGTGAAAAAAAACAAGAGACAAGCCGTATAGTTGAGGGTGAAATTGTTGAGATACAAGCAGATGAAAACAGAGCATTAGTAGGTGTTGGTGATAAACTAGAAGGTATTATTAACTTAGATGAATTAAGTGTTGATGGTAAACTTAAGTTTAAAACTGGTGATAAAATCAAAGTTATGATAATGGGATACTATAATGAGCGTCCTAAGATATCATATAAAAAAGTTTTAGAGCAAGAAAAAACTATTGAATTTATTGATGCACACAAAGAAGACTTTGAAGATGTGGTTATTGAAGGTGTTATCACTAAGAAAAATCGTGGTGGTTATGTAGTAGAAGCTGACGCAGTTTCTTTCTTTATGCCTCGTTCTTTAGCTGCTTTCAAAGATAGCGATGATGTAGTTGGTCGTAAGATCAAAGCTCAAGTTGTTAAAATAGATGAAGATGAAAACTCTATAGTTGTTTCTCGTCGTAAGCTATTTAATGAAGAGAGAAAAAGAAAGAAAAAAATCATCGATAAATTGATGGAAGAAGATATAGTAGTTGAAGGTACTATCAAAAAAATCACTAGTTATGGTATGTTTGTAGATGTTGGTGGTGTTGATGGTCTAGTTCACTACAATGAGATAAGCTACAAAGGTCCAGTAAATCCATCTAAACTATATAGTGAAGGTGATACTGTAACTGTTAAAGCTATATCTTATGATAAAGACAAAAGACATCTTTCACTTTCTATAAAAGCTGTTCTTCCAGATCCATGGGCAGAAGTTGAAGATGAGTTAGATGAAGGTGATACTATCACTGTAACGGTTTCAAATATTGAAGCTTATGGTGTATTTGTTGACTTAGGAAATGATATAGAAGGTTTCTTACATATTTCTGAGATCTCTTGGGATAAAAATGTTAAAAATCCTAATGATTACTTAACTGTTGGTGAAGAGATTGATGTTGAAGTTATTGAGATTAATCCTAAAACTCATAAACTTCGTGTATCATTAAAAAGACTTTTACCAAAACCTTTTGATGAATTTGTTAAAAACTACAAAGAGGGTGATGTTGTAACTGGTACTGTTACATCTTTAACTGACTTTGGTGCATTTGTTCGTATAGATGGTGTAGAAGGTCTTTTACATAATCAAGATATATCTTGGGATAAAAATACAAAATGTAAAGATGTTTTAAAAGTTGGTGAAGAGATTGAAGTTAAGATTGCTAAAATCAATGCTGAAGATCAAAAAATATCTTTAAATAGAAAAACTCTTTTAGAGTCTCCTATCGATAAATTTGCTACGACTCACAAAGTAAACACACCTATCACTGGTACTATCCGTGATATAAAAGATTTCGGTGTATTTGTTTCACTTGAAGATGGTGTTGATGCTCTTATCAGAGATGAAGATTTATCTCCACTTGTAAAAGAGGAATTAGAAGTAGGTCAAGAGATTGAAGCTGCTATCGCTGTTATAGATACTCGTAGAGATAGAATTCGTTTATCTGTTAAAAAACTTGATTACATTAAAAATCAAGCTATGTTAGAAGAGATTAACGATAATGAATCACACTCTCTAGGTGATCTTATAAAAGATAAATTCAAGTAAGTCTTAAATGCAGAAGATTTTAAAGTGGTTTACCCCAGCTTTAGCGCTGGGTGTTGCCATTTTTATAGTCTTTTTTTTAATATCTATAAACTCTACAGATAATTTAGAAAATGTTGAACCTTTAGTTCGTAAAACTGAAAAATCTACAACTCAAAAAGAGAAGCTTTGGTTAGATCGCTTTTCTATTACTCAAAGAAAAGGTTATTTTTATCCAGTTAATGAAGTCTATATTAAGGTGGATTTAGATAAAAATATCATAAGCAAAACCATTTATAAATTATCTGCTTCCTCTTTAGACCCTTATCAACTTTTTTGTTTAAAAGAGGAATTAAAACAACACAAATTAAGATATTATTTTACTAAAGATAAAAAAGGTCTTGAACTTTTGATATATTCAACAGATAGAGTTAAACTTAATTCTTTGGTTAGAGTATTAAAAAAATATCAAATAGTGGCTAAAATAGAGCCATATAAGGAAGATAAATGAAATACACAATAGTAGTATGTGATCATATTCATGAAGCTGGTTTAGAGATGCTTAAAAATGATGAGAGCATCAATTTTGTTATGGCAGCTGATGTTGATAAAACAGAATTAGTAGAAAAAATAATTCCGACAGCTGATGTAGCGATTACAAGAAGTTCAACTGATGTTGATGAAAAGTTTATAAAAAATGCTAAAAACCTAAAAGCTATCGTTCGTGCAGGTGTTGGTGTTGATAATGTTGATATCCCTGGATGTTCAAAAGAGGGTATTATAGTTATGAATGTACCAACTGCTAATACTATTGCAGCAGTTGAACTTACTATGACACATATGCTTTCTTGTATGAGAATGTTCCCATACTCACATGACCATCTTAAAAACCAAAGAATCTGGAAAAGAGAAAAATGGTACGGTTATGAGATGAAAGGTAAGAAACTTGGCGTTATTGGATTTGGTAATATTGGTTCAAGAGTAGCTAAAAGAGCTAAAGCTTTTGAAATGGATATTGTTGCTTATGACCCATATATACATCCATCTAAAGTTACTGATTTAGATATGACATATACTAAAAATTTTGAAGATATTTTAGCTTGTGATATTATAACAATTCACACTCCTAAAAATAAAGAAACTATAGGTATGATAGGTGAAGCTGAATTTGCTAAGATGAAAGATGGAGTAGTTGTAATCAACTGTGCTAGAGGTGGTCTTTATGATGAAGAAGCACTTTATAATAATCTTACAAATGGTAAAATCCGTTTTGCTGGTATAGATGTATTTAACAAAGAACCAGCTATAGACCATCCTCTTTTAGATTTAGATAATGTAACAGTTTCTCCACACTTAGGTGCAAATACATTTGAATCTCAGTACAACATAGGAACTCAAGCAGCAAACAATGCTATAGAAGCTGCAAAAGGGATAGCTTATCCACATGCTATGAATCTACCAATAGATGAGAGTAAAATACCATCTTTTGTAAAACCATTTTTAGAGATGGGTCAAAAGATAGGTTTCTTAGAATCTCAAATGAATAAAAGTCAAATCATATCTATAAAAGTTAGTGGTTATGGTGAGATTGGTGAGTATGTTGATTCTTTATCAACTTTTGTTGCAGTTGGAGCTATGAGTCAAAGTTCTGGTGATACTATAAACTATGTAAATGCTGATTTTATAGCAAAAGAAAAAGGTATTACGATAGAGTCTGAGAATTGTGGTGCTTCATCTGTATATAAAAACTTAATCACTATTAAGCTTACAACGGCTGAGGGTACTACTACTATTAGTGCTACTATATTTGATGATAATATTCAAAGAATTGTTGCTATTGATGGTTTTGATATAGAGGTTGCTCTTCGTGGCGATATGGTTATGTTTAAAAATACTGATGTTCCAGGTGTTATAGGAAGTGTCGGTACAACTTTAGCAAATAATAATGTAAATATTTCAGATTTTTCATTATCAAGAAATGCTAAAGGTGAAGCTTTAGCTGTTATCTTGGTTGATGAAGCTGTAAATGAAACAACATTAAATGAGTTGGCTAATTTAGAAGCTTGTATAAATGTTAGCTATGCAAGAATCTAATTTTTTAGTTACTATTTAACCTCTCTTACTTTGGTATGGTTTTTTACCATACCATCTTCATATATCACTTTTAGGATTTTATTATGAGTGTAAAACCATCTTTTACCCATCTTCATCTTCATACTGAGTATTCACTACTTGATGGAGCAAATAAGCTTACAAATCTAGTAAAACAAGTTAAAAAACTAGGTATGACATCGGTTGCTATGACAGACCATGGAAATATGTTTGGTGCTATTGATTTTTATCATCAGATGATGGATGCAGATATAAAACCTATAATTGGCATAGAGGGTTATATCCATAATGGAGCAACTCTTGATGATAAGTCAACAAAACAGAGGTTTCATATCTGTTTATTTGCTAAAAATAAGATAGGCTATGAAAATCTTATGTATCTATCTTCAAAAGCTTTTATAGAGGGGATGTATTATTATCCTCGTATAAATAAGATAGAATTAGCTAAACATAGTGAGGGACTTATTTGTACTAGTGCCTGTCTTCAAGGTGAAGTAAATTGGCATCTTAATCTTTCAAACGAAAGAAATGTAAAAAATGGTGCAAAAGGTTATGAGGGTGCAAAAGCAGTAGCACAAGAGTATAAAGATATATTTGGTGATGATTTTTATCTCGAACTTATGAGGCATGGTATAGGGGATCAACTCTATATAGATAAACAAATCTTACAAATTGCACAAGAGTTAGATATAAAAGTTATCGCTACAAATGATACACACTATACATATCCAGATGATGCACAATATCACGAAGCTTTTATGTGTATAGGGATGAATAAACTTTATGATGATCCAAATAGGATGAGACACTCAGTTCATGAGTTTTATCTAAAATCTCCAGAAGAGATGGCTCGACTTTTTGCTGATATACCAGAAGCTATACAAAATACACAAGAGATAGTAGATAAAATAGAGGATTTTGTACCTGTTGTTAAAACACCAACACCACCAAATTTTAAGTTTACATTTGAATATGCTAAAAATGATGGTTTTGAACTTTCTACAGATGATAAAGATAAAGCAGATGCTGAGTATTTTACTTATAGATGTAAGTTAGGTTTAGAAAACCGTTTAAAAAATGTTCCACAAGAGAAGCATCAAGAATATAGAGAGAGACTTGAGTTTGAGATGGATATTATAAACTCGATGAAATTCCCTGGTTATATGCTTATAGTTTGGGACTTTGTAAAAGTTGCAAAAGAGATGGATATCGCTGTTGGTCCTGGTCGTGGTTCTGCTGCTGGTAGTTTAGTTGCTTATAGTTTAGATATAACAGATATTGACCCTATGAAGTATGACTTACTTTTTGAGAGATTTTTAAATCCTGAGAGGGTAAGTATGCCCGATATAGATATGGACTTTATGCAGGCTCGTCGTGGTGAAGTTATAGACTATGTTGTTAAAAAATATGGTAGAAATCAAGTAGCACAAATCATAACATTTGGTTCACTTTTAGCAAAAGGGGTTATAAGAGATGTTGCTCGTGTACTTGAGATGCCACTTTCTCAAGCAGATAAAATGGCAAAGCTTATACCTGATGAGTTAGGTATTACGCTTAATGGTAAAGAGAAAAAAGGTAAGTTTATAGAGGGTGCTTTTCAAAAAGAACCAAAAATAGCAGAGTTGATAGAGAGTGATGCTAATGCTAAAAGAGTTTGGGAATTTGCAAAAAAACTAGAAGGGCTTAAAAGAAACTCAGGTATCCATGCTGCTGGTGTTGTTATAAGTAATGAAGAGTTATGGAAAAAGACACCCATATACAAACCAGCAGGGGAAGATACTTTTGTAACTCAGTATTCGCTAAACTATCTTGAAGATGTTGATTTAATCAAGTTTGACTTTCTAGGTTTAAAGACTCTTGATGTTATAGATAATGCTGTTAAACTTATAAAAAGAAGATATAACAAAGAGATAGATTGGCATAAGATAGATGAAAATGACCCTAAGGTTTATAAAGTTATCCGTGGTGGGAATACTGTTGGGATGTTTCAGATAGAATCAGATGGGATGCAAGATTTAAACAGAAGATTAAAACCTGATAGTTTTGAGGACCTTATAGCCGTGTTGGCACTTTATAGACCAGGTCCTATGGAATCTGGGATGCTTGATAGTTTTGTTGAGAGAAAACATGGTCGTGAAAAGATAGAATATACTTTTGATGTAATGGAGCCTATCCTTAAAAACACTTATGGGGTCATTGTTTATCAAGAACAGGTTATGCAGATAGTTCAAACTGTTGGTGGTTTCTCTCTTGGTTATTCAGATATTATTCGTCGTGCTATGGGTAAGAAAAAGGATATGGCAGCTTACAATGCAGAGTTTAGTGAGGGAGCAGCAAAGCAGGGGCATGATTATGATAAAGCTTCAAAACTTTTTGATTTAATTGAAAAATTTGCTGGATATGGTTTTAACAAATCGCACTCAGCAGCTTATGCAATGGTTAGTTTTCAAACAGCTTGGTTAAAAACATACTATCCAAATGAGTTTATGTCAGCACTTCTTACTTCCGATAAGGACAATACAGACAAAGTAGTTCGTTATATAGATGAAGTAAAAAGGATGGGGATAGAGCTTTCTCCACCCGATATTTGTGATTCTCAATTAGAATTTTCAGCTATAACTAAAGATTCTCAAGAGATTATCCTTTTTGGACTTGGTGCTATTAAAGGCGTTGGAAGTGCAGCTATAGAATCTATGTTGATTGAGAGAAATGAAAATGGGGATTATACTTCACTTCAAGATTTTGTAAATAGAATAGAACCATCAAAAGTAAACAAAAGAGTGATAGAGAGTGCTATAAAAGCTGGTGCATTTGATAGATATGGATACTCTCGTAAAGCATTGTTAAATCAGATAGAGTTGATAGTCGAAACTGCAAAAAAGGCAAGTGAAGCTAAAAAAAATGTTATGGGAAGTTTATTTGGCGATGATGCAGAGATAACAACTATAAAACTAGAGTTAACAAACTGTGAAGAGTTTAGTATAAAAGAGATTTTAGAGTTTGAAAAAGAGACATTAGGTTTTTATGTAAGTGGGCATCCTTTGGATGACTATAGAGAGCAGATAGATGAGTTGAACTATACATTGTCATCAGAGATAGAAAATGTAAAAGATGGTTCTTATGTTATATTTATAGGTAAAGTTGAAGAGATACAAAAAAAGATATCAAAAAAAGGGAATCAATTTGGCATCGTAAAACTTATGGATTTTCATGGGGATGTTGAGATAATGCTTTTTTCAGATAAACTTGAACAACTAGAAGAGATGGACAGGGATGAACCTATAGCATTTAAAGCTAAAATTACACATACTGAGATGTTTACTCGTATCGGTGTTACAAAGATTATGACACTAAAAGAAGCTGCAAAAGAGACTAAAAAAGTAAAAAAAGAGATACGTGAAAAACCTCAAGAACCTTTACAGCTCAAAATAAGACTTGATGATAATACGAAGATTTTAGAAGATTTATACACTATGATAAGAAGAAATCCAGGTAACAGAGAACTAAAACTAATCATAACTTCAAAACTTCAAAATGTGATAATTGACTCAGCTATAAGAGTAAACAATAATATCATCTTAGAATTAGATGGAAATGAAGATATAGATAT
>JAMOQV010000162.1 GCA_027068615.1 Helicobacteraceae bacterium
AAAGATGGTATAAAACCATCTTTAGTTTAGTAAAGTTTTTACACACTCGTTGATTCTTTTTCCATCAGCTTTACCTGCTAACTCTTTTGAAGCCATACCCATCACTTTGCCCATATCTTTCATAGTTGTTGCTCCAACTTTTTCTATGATAGTTTTTATAGCATCTGTTAGTTCCTCATCGCTTAGTTGAGCAGGAAGATAAGGCATATAAAAAGCAACTTCATCTAACTCTATTTGCATCAAATCTTCTCTATTTGCTTCTTTATATTGAGTTGCTGCATCGTTACGGCTTTTTACTTGTTTTTGTATAATTTTGATTATATCATCATCACTTAATTCTTTTCTTTCATCCACTTCTATCTGTTTGAAAGCACTTGTTAAAAGGCGAAGTGCATCTCTTTTTTTAGTATCTTTTGCTTTCATAGCATTTTTTAAATCTTGATTTATAGTTTCTCTTAAACTCATTAATTTTCCTTTGGAACTAAATTTGCTATGATTATAACATGAAAACTATTTTAATAACATTATTACCAATACCTACACTGTTGTTTTTTAGTGGTTGTACAGCAAAGCTTACCGATCCGGAGATAAGTTTTGAACCACCAAAATATGTTGAGCAGATGCCATCTCGTGAAGAACAGAAAGATTTTACAGCTACTGGAAGTATATTTGGTCAGGGTGAAAATCCACTTTTTTCAGATCATAAAGCTATGAATGTAAACGATATAGTAACTGTTATTATCTCAGAGACAGCAAAAAGTTCATCTACATCTGCAAAAAAGCTTAGTGAAGCTGATGATTCTACTCTTGGTGGTGGAACATTTACTGGTGGTGGTTTAGTTGGTGGTATGCTAAGCAAAGCAAATACATTTACTGATGTAGGATTTAATTCTAAAAGTGTTAATAATTTTTCAGGGCAGGGTGTAGCTACAAAAGATGCAACATTTTCAACAACTATAACAGCTCGTATAGTTAAGATTATGGAAAATGGTAATTATTTTATATCTGGTAAAAGAGAGATTTTAGTAGATAAGCAAAAACAAATTATTCAGATAAGTGGTGTTATAAGACCTTATGATATAGATCAGGCAAATACTATAGATTCATCAAAGATGAGTGATGCTAAAATCTTTTACAATACTCAAGGTGATGTTGACCGTGCTACAAATCAGGGATGGGGGACAAAGATAGTTGAATCAGTTTGGCCTTTTTAGTTTAGTTGTTGCATCTATTATATATGCAGATGGCACATTTAAAAATTTTAAATCTGAAAAGATTATTCAAGTTGGAAATACATTTGAGAATTTTCAAACAAAGTATTTAAAATCAACAAGTGGTTCAGAATTTTTTGCAAATCAACAATGGAACTCTTATGAACCTCTTCCTATAAATAAATTATATACAGAAAATAAACCAAAAATTATATCTTCTCAAAGAGAAAGAAAGATTAAAGCAGTTGGTCCAAAAATAAGGATAGTAATATCAAAGAAAAAAAAGTATGATAAAGTAAATATCAAATTAGTTAAAAAAGATATAGTTATAGATTTTTTTTCAACTGCATTATCTTTTAGTGTTCCAGATAAATTAAAGGAAGCAAAGTTTTACCCACAAACACAAAAAGGTATAGGTGATTTTTTTAATCAAGTTTCTTATACTGAGTATAATTATCTTATAAATGATATAGAAGAAGTAAAAAAAGAGATGAATCTAAATGATTGGGGTTTATATCTCTTAATTAGTGAGGTTTCAAAAAAAATATTTACAAATGAAGATGAGAGAAAGCTTTTTAGTTGGTTTGTTCTCAATAAAATGGGTTATAGTGTTAGAGCAGGTATTTCTAAAAAACATATAATTTTAGTCTTTAAAACAAAACAAAGTGTTAATTATACATTGTCTTATAAAATAAATGGTGATATTTTTTATGTACTAGATTCTAAGTTTGATAAAGATAGTGTTATCTATACTTATGCTAGTGATGTTCCAAATGCAGATAAAGCTTTTGATTTATCATTAGATGTATTACCAAATCTTGAACTATATATACAAAGTAAAGATTTAGTTTTTAAGATAGATGGAAAAGAATATATCTTGGTATATAAATATAATCAAAATCTCATAGATTTTATGGCAACATATCCACAAGTACAAAGTGATGTATTTTTAAATGCTCCATTGGATGATATCTCTTATCAATCTATAGGTATGAGTTTAAAAGAGTATGTAGATAGAGAAAAAGCTAGTATAGCTATAAACTTTGTTTTACATTTTGTTCAAAATGCTTTTAAGTATCAATCCGATATGGAACAGTTTAAAAAAGAAAAATTTATGTTTGCTCAGGAAACTTTGTATTATAATAAGTCTGATGCGGAAGATAGGGTATCGTTATTTTCTTATCTTATTAGAAAGTTTTTCTCTTTTGGTGTTATTGGTATAACCTATAATAATCATATGGTAGCTGGTTTATATATACCATTAATTGGTGATGGTGTTGTTTATAAAAAAAGAAGGTATGTTATAGCTGACCCAACATACAATAATGCAAATCTAGGACAGAATATAGCTACTTATAAGGTTGAAACACCTATAAACTTTATAATGCTAAAAAAGGGTAAAAGAGGAATAAGATTTTAAAACTTATTCCTCTTTTGTTCTATATGTTGTCTATTATTTTAAGTAATTCACTTGGTCTATTTGAATTTTTAAGAGCATTGGCTTTTGTAATAACTTTTTTATCAAGAAACTTTATAAGTTCTTGAGTTTGTGTAGTCATTTGTGTTTGTGCCTGATTTAATTGCATTTGAGAATATATCTGATGAACTTTATCTTCTCTTATAAGATTTGCGATAGCTGGATTACTTATAAGTATCTCTTGAGCAGCTACTTTTCCTTTAGGAATTTTTGGTATAAGTGATTGAGATATTACAGCTACTAGTGAAGTTGCTAATTGGGCTCGTATTTGAGCTTGTTCAACACCTTCAAAAACATCAATTATACGGTTTATAGTACCAGGTGCTGAATTTGTATGAAGTGTGCCAAATACTAAGTGACCAGTTTCAGCAGCAGTTAAAGCTGCACCTATAGTTTCAGCATCCCTCATCTCACCTATAAGTATAACATCAGGGTCTTGTCTAAGTGAGTATTTTAATGCTGCTGCAAAAGACTTTGTATTGTC
Source organism: Helicobacteraceae bacterium (assembly GCA_027068615.1). Lineage (GTDB taxonomy): Bacteria > Campylobacterota > Campylobacteria > Campylobacterales > Sulfurimonadaceae > Sulfurimonas. The sequence continues at coordinate 3,173 of JAMOQV010000162.1, forward strand.
TCCTACATCTCTTTGAGAAAAAAGTGATTTGTTATTTTTATGAACAAATTCAACTGGGTCTTCTATAGTTATAATATGTCGTCTCTCAGTCATATTTATCTCATTTAACATAGATGCTAAAGTTGTTGATTTACCACTACCAGTAGGACCAGTAACTAAGATAAGACCTTTTTCCTTTTTAACTAACTCTTTAAATATAGGAGGGCTGTTGTATTCATCAAGAGTTGGTATCTCAAGAGGAATCATACGAAATGCACAACCTATACCATATATAGTGCGATAGTAGTTAGCACGAAAACGACCAATACCCTCTAGTTCAAAAGAAAAATCAAGTTCTAAATCTTCTTCAAATGCTTTTTTTTGTTTTTCATTTATGATAGAGTATGACATACTCTCTATATCTTTAGCTGAAAGTTTAGGAAGATTTAGAGGTCTTAACTCTTTATCTATCCTTATTTGTGGTTCACTACCAACTACTAAATGTAAATCTGATGATCCATAAGCTAAAACACTTTTTAAAAGTTTTTTTATATCCAATGGTTGCTTTTGCTGTGTTGGATTTTCTACATTTTCACTCATTATATACCTTTGTTATTCTATGATTTTTGGTACTATGAAAAAATGATCTGCACTTTGGGGAGCATGTTTAATTATATCATCATTTATTTGTGTATTGCAAAATGGTATATCTTCTCTTAGTGGTGTAGGATTTGCATTCATCGCAAAGTTATCATCAACTCCATCAGTATCTAATGAACTTAAATTATCAACAAAACTTACTATCTCAGATAATTGTTCTTTTATCTCATCTCTTTTGTTATCATCAACTTTTAGAAAAGAAAGTTTTTCTAATTTGTTTAAAAGTGTGTCATCTACTTGCATATAATCTCCAAAAAATAAATTACATAATTTTAGCATATAATTGATGAAACTTTAACAAAGTATGCGATATTATTTTATAGTTTTGATTTTTATGTAAAATAAGGATAATTTTTGAGTATTAAAAACGATATAGATATGGTAAAAGAAGAATTAAATTCTGAAGAGAAATTTTTTGAAAAAGCTGTTATAACAGAAAAGTTTGTAACAAAATATAAAAAACCTATGATAGGGGCAGTTGTTGCTATTGTTTTAGTTGTTGGTGCAAATATTGCTTACAATATAAAAGAAGAAAGCAGAGTAACAACAGCAAATGAATTACTTTTAAAATTGCAAACAGATCCATCAGATAAAAAAAGTTTAGTAGAATTAAAATCTGTAAGCCCAAAACTTCATGATGCTTGGATTTTATCAAATTCTATTTCAAATGCAGATAAAAATGGTTTAAAATCGATAGAAAATTCTAAAGCTGAACTTGTAAAAGATGTATCTTCTTATGAATTTGCACAGCTAAGTAATGATTTGAAATTACTTGAGAATTATGCTTCTAAAGAGGGTAGCATATATAAGGATTTAGCTTTAGTTCAAAGTGCTGTTATATTAATGAAAAATGGTAATATAGAAGAGGCTCATAATAAATTATCTTATGTATCTTCTAGTTCACCATTAAGTAAGATTGCTATAGCTTTATCACATTATGGTATAAAATAAATTATGAAAAAAAATATTTTAATAATAACTCTTAGTAGTTTGATTGCCTTTAATGGTTGTAGCTCTAAAGAAGTTTTTGAACCAAAAACTTTAAAAGGTGAATGGAAAAATCAACATAATATAGATAAGAATATTATAGATACAACTTCAACTTCAGCACTTCTTGATAATGGTCAGGTTTTAGCCAAAACAGGTTATATAAATGCAAATATAGAAGATGGATATAGGTTGATTGCAAATAGTGATGGTTGGATTATAAGTTCTAAAATAGATGGTAAAACTATACTTGAATATACTAAAGATAAACAACTAAATAAAAAACTTGATTTGAAAAAGACAGTTGCTACTGCTAGTATAAAAGATGATTTATTAGCTGTTTTATTTGCAGATAATGAAATGGCACTTTATAAGATATCTACAGGGGAGTTACTTTTAAAAGAGCAAGGAAATGCACCTATAGCAGTTGATTCTAGGATGGCTAGTCCATTTTTTATGAATGATTTGGTTCTTTTTTCAACCCTTGATGGTAAGATAGTTATCATAAATACAAGACTTAAAAAGAAACTAAGAACAGTTATTGTTTCAACTGATGAATATTTTAATAATATTATATACTTTGATGTTGTTGACAATAAACTTATTATAGCAACATCAAATACTTTAATGTCAATGAGCCAAAAAGAGATTCGTTCAAAGTATGAAGTAAGAAACTTAACTCATATAGATAATGATATATATATTACAACAAAACAGGGTGAAGTTATAGCTTTAACACCTGATTTGCAAGTAAGTTCTAAGTTGAAATTTCCATTTGCACACTTTTTAGGTCTTATAGCAACGGATGATAAGGTTTATGCTTTAGAAAAAGAGGGTTATATCATAGAGATGACAAGAGACTTACTTACTTATAATGTATATGAAGTAAATATAGACGATGGTTATGTTTTTGTTGGTGATAAAGTTTTCTTTGTAGATGATATGGCTATATCTGTAGATGAAGATAAGTAATGAACTAGAAGCTTTTTTAGAATATATAACTGTTACAAAAGCTCTTAGTAAAAAAAGTATTCAAGCTTATAGAACTGATTTGAGTTTAATAGAAGAGGAGTTGAAAAAGCCTCTTATTAAGTTAGATTCAAACGCAGTTTTGTCATCTTTAGTTAAATATGAAAACAAAAGAACACTAAACAGAAAGCTCTCAGCTATAAATGCTTTTTTTGATTTTTGTTATAAAAGTCAATTTTCAGATGACAAGATAAAGATAAAATTTGCAAAAATTCCAAAACTACTTCCAAAATTTCTTTCTTATAATGATATACAAAACTCTTTAATACTTATAGACAGAACAACATGGATAGGTAAGAGAGATTATGCTCTTATACTTTTTTTATATGCTAGTGGAACTCGTATAAGTGAATGTTTAGATTTAACAAGAGATGATTTTGAAGATGAGTGGCTTCATATAAGACATGCAAAAGGGGAAAAAGAGAGAATTATTCCCATAGCAAAAATAGCCATAGATGCTATAAAAGAGTATCTTTTAGAGATAAAATGGGAAAAAGAGTTTATATGGTGTAACTACAAAGGTGATAAACTAAGTCGTATATCTGCTTATAAGATCACTCAAAAGTATCTAGGCGTAAGTCCTCATGTTCTTCGTCACTCTTATGCCACTTCACTTATAACTGGTGGAGCAGATTTAAGGGTGGTTCAAGAGTTATTAGGTCATGCTTCACTTTTAACTACACAGATATATACACATATACAAAGACAGGATTTGCAAAGTACTGTTGAAGCCTGTCATCCTATGAATAAGAAATAATCTATAAAA
>JAMOQV010000163.1 GCA_027068615.1 Helicobacteraceae bacterium
TAAAAAGCTGTGTAAGTGTCTAAATGAAGTAGTTAGTAGTAAAAAGTATGGTGCTCACAACTGGACTCGAACCAGTGACTCTTACCTTGTCGAGGTAATACTCTACCAACTGAGTTATGCGAGCAAATAAAATATACAAAAGAATTTTATCTAAATACACTTAAAGTAATTTTTTTTTAAAATCGATGCTATTTTTACTTTTAATTTAGGTTTATTAAGTGTATAATTATGTCATAAAATAAGTACCACAAGGTAAGTTATGACAGTAGCTGAATTAGAAGAATTAGGATTAAAGAATATTGGTAATGTTTATCATAACCTTAGTTATGATGAATTAATCAAACACGAACTTGCTAATGGTGAAGTTCAAGAAACAAAAAAAGGTGCTACAGCGGTAGATACTGGGATTTTTACAGGTCGTAGTCCAAAAGATAAATACTTTGTGGATAGAGATCCATCAAACAAGTATATCGCGTGGGGTGATGTAAATAAAAAGGTTAGTGCTGATGTTTTCAATGAGTTGCTTGTGGTAGCACAGGAACAACTTTCTAACAAAGATATATATGTAACTGATGTATTTTGTGGCTCATCGGCAGCTTCAAAAAGATCTGTTCGTTTCGTATCTGAGATAGCTTGGCAATCACATTTTGTTAAAAATATGTTTATCCGTCCAACAGAGTCTGAACTTGAAGTTTTTAAATCAGATTTTACAGTTTTAAATGCATGTAAAGCAGTTGATGAGAAATGGAAAGAACATGGTCTAAACTCTGAAGTATTTGTTCTTTTTGATATCGAAAATAATCTAGCAATCATAGGTGGAACATACTATGGTGGAGAGATGAAAAAAGGTATCTTCTCTATGATGAACTACTGGTTACCACTTGAGGGTAAACTTTCAATGCACTGTTCTGCAAATGTTGGAGAAAAAGGTGATACTGCACTTTTCTTTGGTTTAAGTGGAACTGGAAAAACTACACTTTCAACTGATCCACATCGTGCCTTAATCGGAGATGATGAACATGGTTGGGATAACCACGGTGTGTTTAACTTCGAGGGTGGATGTTATGCTAAAGTTATAAACCTTGATGAGAAAAGTGAGCCTGAGATTTATGGAGCTATCCGTAAAGATGCACTTTTAGAAAATGTTGTTATGTATGGAGAGGGTGAAGTTGACTATGAAGATGGTACAAAAACTGAAAATACTCGTGTTTCATACCCAATAGAGCATATTGAAAACCATAAAGAAGATTTAATGGCAGGTCATCCTGAAAACATTATCTTTTTAACTGCTGATGCTTTTGGTGTTTTACCTCCAGTTTCAAAACTAACTCGTGAACAAGCGATGTACTACTTCTTAAGTGGTTATACTGCTAAAGTTGCAGGAACTGAAAGAGGTATCACTGAACCAGTTGCTACTTTCTCTGCTTGTTTTGGAGAGGCATTTTTACCATTACACCCAACAGTTTATGCTAAACTTTTAGGTGAGAAGATAGATAAACACAATGTAAATGTTTACCTTGTTAACACAGGTTGGACTGGTGGTAAATATGGTGTTGGTCATAGAATGAGCATCAAAGATACTCGTGCTTGTATAAATGCTATCTTAGATGGAAGCATAAAAGAGTGTGAGTTTGATACTACTAAAACTTTTGGTCTTCATGTTCCAAAAACTTTAGGGGATATAGATCCAGATATCTTAAACCCTCGTAATGCATGGGCTAATAAAGATGAGTTTGATAGAACTCGTGATGAGTTAGCAAAAATGTTTATCAAAAATTACGATAGATACAATGATGGAGTAAATACGGATTACTCACCGTATGGTCCAAAGTTAGAATCATAATCCTATAAAAAGATAAGGTTTTTAAACCTTATCTTTTAAACTTTCTTCTTAGTAGCTTTTTCCATATATAACCATGTAAGTCCACCTAAAACTATAAGTATGATGGGTGCTATGTATGGTTTATCACTTATCATAGTCGCAAATTTTGTTAAAACTTCACCAGAGTAGTAACTTCCAAGTCCAAATGCCAAAGCCCAAACACCAGCACTTAAAACATTTAAAACAGCGAATTTTTTGATGTCATACTTTGTGAGTCCTATCGCGATAGGTATAAGAGTTTTTATACCATATACAAACTTTTGAAAAAGTATTATCCATGAGCCGTGTTTTTTCATAAGAAGATGAGCAAGTGCTAATTTTCTTCTATGTTGTCTTAGCCCCTCCATCATCATCGATTTTTGATATCTTGCCATATAAACTAGCATCATATCCCCTAAAGTGTTTGCAATAAATGCGATAGTTATAGATAAAGTTAAATCCATCTTTCCCATAAATGACAAAACACCAGCACCAACAAGTGCTACAAATCCACCACCTAGTGAGTAGAGGAAAAGTCCTATATATCCGTATGTTGCTAAGTTGCTAAATGTATCTTCCATATTCTCTTTATCTTTTCATTAGGAATTATGCTTTTAAGTCAGCATGATTGATAGTATCTTTTGCTATAAATACCAAACCTATAAAGAATATAGCAACTACTACAAAAACAAATGTATCTAGCATTATATCTCTCCTATCTCATCAATTTTTTTATAAGCTTTTTTATTTATTATAAATATTATAAAAGTTAAAACTACTATTATTATACCATTTAATAATGTCAAACTTATTTTTTGTTTTTCATAATTTTGAACAAACCAAGCTATTAATGATAAGTTTGTAGCTATTAAAATGCTAAATACTACTTTTAACCAGCCTAATTCCTCTTTTAGTTTATCTAACTTTGGCATTTTAATCTCCTTTTATCATTATAGTTTCTTAATCTTTGTTATCTCATCACGAAGCCTTGCTGCTTCTTCAAAGTTTAACTCTTTTGCAGCTTGTTTCATCTTTAGAGACAACTCTTTTACTATCGCTTTTCTTTCACTTGCTGGCATCTTATCTAGTTTTTTATGTTTTTGGTAGAGTCCTCCGTGGTCTTCTAGTTTAAGATTTTCATCTAGTTTTCTTATGGTTGTTTTTGGAGTGATGCCGTGCTTTTTATTATATGCATCTTGAATCTCTCTTCTTTTGTTTGTTACATCGATAGCTCTTTGCATCGAGCCTGTTATCTTGTTAGCATAAAGGATTACTCTACCATTTGCATTTCTTGCACCACGACCAATGGTTTGTATCAGTGCTGTCTCACTTCTTAAAAATCCCTCTTTATCAGCATCAAGTATAGCAACAAGTGAAACCTCTGGTAAATCTAATCCCTCACGAAGTAGATTTATCCCTATAAGAACATCAAACTCTCCCAAACGAAGTGAACGGATGATTTGGTTTCTCTCTATGGTGTCTATATCTGAGTGCATATACTGAACTTTGATGCCCAAATCTGCTAAGTATTTTGTAAGTGCTTCTGCCATCTTTTTAGTAAGAACTGTTATAAGTACTCTCTCATTTTTAGCTGTTACTTTTTTTATCTCATCATGTATATCTTCTACCTGATTATCTGAGCTTTTTATCTCTATAACTGGGTCTAGTAGCCCTGTTGGTCGGATGATTTGTTCCGCTTTTGTGGCTGAGAGTTCTAGCTCATACTCATTTGGTGTTGCTGATACAAAAAGATAATGTGGAGCTTTATTTATATACTCATCAAGTTGTAAAGGGCGATTGTCAAGTGCAGATGGTAGTCTAAAACCATAATCAACTAAAACCTCTTTTCTTGCACGATCCCCTGCATACATTCCACGGTACTGTGGAAGTGAAACATGGCTTTCATCTACTATAACTAAGTATTCATCATGGTTTTGAGCAAAATAATCAAGCAAAGTAAAAGGTGCTTCCCCAGCTTTTTTATCTGTTAAAAGCCTTGAATAATTCTCTACACCTTTACACATACCAGTAGTCTCTAGCATCTCCAAATCAAACTCAACCCTTTGTTTAAGCCTCTGATACTCTACAAGTTTGCCCTCTTTTTGAAAGTATGCAAGTCTTTCATCTAGCTCCTCTTCTATCCTTTTTACTGCACGAGCCATCTTCTCTTGCCCTACGGAAAACTGTGAAGTTGCATAGATGGTAAAGCTTTTATGTTCTTCTAACTTTTTGTTATCTATAACATCAAAAGTATATATCGCTTCTATCTCATCTCCAAAAAACTCTATCCTTATAGCTTCTTGTTCAAAATATGGTGGATAAATATCTATACTCTCCCCATTTACCCTTATATGTCCACTATCGAAGTAGTTGTCGTTTCTGCTATAACCCATCTCAACAAGTCGAAGCAATAGCCTTTTTTGAGCTATCTCATCTCCAACGGCTATGGACTGTACCATATTCATATATTCCTCTGGGTCTCCCAAACCGTAGTTTGCCGAAACGGAAGCTATCACTATAACATCATCATAGCTAAGAAGATTTGCTGTTGAAGAGAGTCGCATCCTCTCTAACTCATCATTTATGGCACTATCTTTTTCTATAAACAAATCTTGTCGTGGTATATAAGCTTCTGGTTGGTAGTAGTCATAGTAAGATACAAAATACTCTACATGGTTGTTAGGAAAAAACTGGCGAAACTCTGAGTATAGTTGAGCTGCTAAGGTTTTGTTATGAGTCATTATGATAGTTGGCATCTTGACTTTTTCTATAACTCTAGCCATAGTATGAGTTTTTCCACTACCTGTTACACCCTCTAGTGTTTGGTAACGGTTACCATCTAAGATAGATTTACTTAAAACTTCTATCGCTTTGGGTTGGTCACCTGCTGGTTGATATGGGGATATTACTTTAAAATTTGGTTTCTTTTTCATTG
>JAMOQV010000164.1 GCA_027068615.1 Helicobacteraceae bacterium
AAACAATATGATCGCAACTATACTAAAAAGAGATGGCTTAGAAGAAAGGTTTTTATCTTTTAAGATTGAGGACGCGATTAAAAAAGCTTTTAAAAGTGAAAATGTTGTGTATGATAACTCTATCTTTTTGACTGTAATGGAATCTTTAAAAGATAAACATATTGTCGCAGTTGAAGATATTCAAGACATTATAGAAAAAGAGTTATACAAAGCAAATTACTTTAATGTTATGCGTTCTTTTATGCTCTATAGACATATACATAAGATGCAAAGGGAACACTTTTTAGAAGAAGATACTACATATATAAACTCAACTCAAACCATAGAAGAGTACATAAACGGTAGTGATTGGAGAATAAAAGCAAATTCAAATACAGGTTACTCAAATGCTGGACTTGTAAACAATACTGCTGGAAAGGTTATAGCAAACTATTGGTTAGATAAAATCTACTCTAAAGAGGAAGGTTATGCTCATAGAAATGGAGATTATCATATACACGATTTAGACTGCTTAACTGGTTATTGTGCAGGATGGAGTCTTAGGGTTTTACTAGATGAGGGGTTTAATGGTGTTCGTGGTAGAGTTGAGAGTAATGCACCTAAGCATTTTCGTGAAGCTTTAGGGCAAATGGCAAACTTTTTAGGCATACTACAAAGTGAATGGGCTGGAGCTCAAGCATTTTCATCATTTGACACTTATCTAGCACCTTATGTTTTTAAAGATAAGCTATCATTTAAAGAGATAAAAAAAGCTGTAAGAAGTTTTATATATAACCTAAATGTTCCTGCTCGTTGGGGACAATCACCTTTTACAAACATAACTATTGATTGGGTAGTTCCAGATGATTTAAAAGAACAAATCCCTACATCAAAACAGATGCATCTTTTTAAAGATATAGAAGATGCTAAGTTAGAAGAAGAGATTAGAAAAAGAGGAGGTGATTCGCTTAAAAATGTAACTTATAAATATTTTCAAAAAGAGATGAACCAGATAAATAAAGCTTTTTATGAAGTGATGACAGAGGGCGATAAAACAGGTCAGCCATTTACTTTTCCAATTCCAACAGTAAATATTACAGAAGATTTTGATTGGTATGGGGAAAATACAGATTTGCTTTTTGAAAATACTGCAAAAATAGGTTCATCATATTTTCAAAACTTTATAGGTTCTCAATATAAAAAAGATGATAATGGCAAGTTAGTTCCAAATGAGGATGCTTACAAACCAGGTCATGTTAGAAGTATGTGTTGTAGGTTACAACTTGATTTGAGAGAACTTCTCAGACGGGGTGGTGGCTTATTTGGTAGTGCTGAGATGACAGGAAGTATAGGTGTTGTTACCCTTAATATGGCTAGATTAGGTTTTTTACATAAAGGGGATAAAGAAGCACTTTTTTTTCGCATCAATCAACTTATGGAGTATGCAAAAAGCACTTTAGAAAAAAAACGAGTATTTATCCAAGAGATGTATGACAGGGGACTCTTTCCATATACAAAACGGTATCTAAATGGTTTTAATAACCATTTTTCAACTATAGGGGTAAATGGTATAAATGAGATGATAAGAAATTTCACCTCAGATACCTATGATATTAGTTCAGATTATGGTATAAAATTAGCAAGTGAAGTTTTAGACTATATGCGAACTAAAATGGTAAAATTTCAAGAAGAAAGTGGAAATTTATATAATCTTGAAGCTACTCCTGCTGAGGGAACAACATATAGATTTGCAAAAGAGGATAAGAAAAGATACGGCAATTCAATACTTCAAGCTGGGATGGATGATAATATCTACTATACTAATTCATCTCAGATTCCAGTTGATTTGACAGATGATCCATTTGAAGCTTTAACACTTCAGGATGATTTACAGTGTAGATATACAGGTGGTACAGTTTTACATCTATATATGCAAGAAAAAGTTAGTTCAACTGAAGCTTGTAGAAAGTTAGTTAAAAATGTTATATCAAATTTTAAACTTCCATATATAACTGTAACACCACTTTTTTCAGTATGTCCAAAACATGGTTATATCTCAGGTGAATATGAGTATTGTCCAAAATGTGATGATGAATTACTAAATAAATTTAAAGAGGAAAAAAGATTATGAGCAAAGAAGAAGTTTTACAAACTCTAAGAGACAAAAGACAAAAATGCACAGTTTATACAAGAGTTATGGGTTATCATAGACCTGTAGAAAGTTTTAACATAGGAAAAATAGGTGAGCATAAACAAAGAAAACAGTTCACTGAACAATAAAAATATATATGATATAACAAAATTCACACATCTTGATTATCCAAACCATCTATCTTGTATAGTATGGTTTAGTGGATGCAATATGAGGTGTGATTATTGTTATAACAAAGATATAGTATTTAGTAAAAATGGTAATTATGATTATAAAGATGTTTTAAACTTTTTAAAAACCCGTTTAAATCTTTTAGATGCTGTAGTTCTCTCTGGTGGTGAAGCAACCACATATAATTTAGTTGAATTTTGTCAAGCTATAAAAAAGCTTAAATTTAAAATAAAACTAGATACAAATGGGATAAACTATAAACAAGTAAAAGAACTTTTAGATTTAAATTTGCTTGATTATATAGCACTTGATTATAAAGCACCAAAAGAGAAATTTACTAAAATTACACACTCTAGTAAATATGATGAATTTTCTAAAACATTAAATTTACTTATAAGTTTAGATGTAGATTTTGAAGTAAGGACAACTCTTCATAATGATTTACTTGATGAAAATGATATAAATACAATTATAAAAGATTTATCAAGTAGAGGGTACAACAAAAGTTACTATATACAAAATTTTCAAGATACAGGCGATAATATAGCAAATATTACCTCACCAATAAAAAAATTTGATATTTCAAAACTCTCTAATAATCTAAATATAATTTGGCGTTGAGTATAATACACTTATGTTAAAACAATATCAAGAAGCGATAGAAAAAAGCAATATAGTTTCAAAAACAGATGTTAATGGTATTATCACTTTTGTAAATGATGAATTTTGTAATATTTCTGGATATACAAAAGAGGAGCTTATTGGTAAAAATCATAATATTGTTCGTCATCCTGATGTCTCACAAAAAGTTTTTGAAAAACTATGGAAAACTATAAAAAGTAAAAAAACATATAAAGCTACTGTTAAAAATAAAGCAAAAGATAAAACAACTTTTTATGTAAATACAACTGTTATACCCATACTTGATGAAAATAATAACATAGAAGAGTTTATAGCAATAAGGTATGATGTAACAAGAGAGATGATTTATAAACAAAATTTAGAACAAAAAGACAAAGAGTTAGAAGAGTTAAATAAAACTCTTGAAAAACGAGTAGAATACAAAACAAAAGAGCTAAAAAAACTAAATGAAACATTAGAAAGCAGAATTAAAGAGGAGATTGCTAAAAATGAAGAGAAACAAAAGATAATGTTTTGGCAATCAAGACTTGCAAGTCTTGGAGAGATGATAGCAAATATTGCACATCAATGGAGACAACCATTAACAGAGTTAAACTTGTTACTATTTAGTCTTAAAAAATCAATAAACAATGCAAATCATGAAGAGTTAGATAATCTATACAACGAAAGTAAGCTACTTATACAAAATATGTCAACAACTATAGAAAATTTTACAAATTTTTTTAAACCAGATAAGGAAAAATACTATTTTAAATTGGCAGATAGTATAAATGAGTCTATAAATATTTTAGATAAAACTATAAAAAAAGAGGGTATTTGTATAAATACTAATTTTGAAGATGTCAAAGTTCTTGGAATTTCAAATGAATTAACTCAGGTTATTATAAATCTTATACAAAATTCAAAAGATGCATTTAACAAAAACAATACTAAAAAAAAGATAATAAATATTAATATAGTTACAGATGATGAGTTTGTAACTATAAGATTTCAAGATAATGCTGGTGGTATTGATAAAAAAGATATTGATAAAATTTTTGAACCATATTTTACTACCAAACATAAATCTGCAGGTACAGGGTTGGGGCTTTTTATGTCAAAAATGATATGCGAAAAAAGTTTAAATGCTTCTATAAATGTAGAATCGTCAAAAGGTTTTACAACATTTACTATAACTATGCAACTTTAGGAGATAAAGATTTATGTTAAAAAATAAATTTTTGAAAAGTTTAAAAATATTGTTAGTAGAAGATGAAAAAAATTTATCTTTACTTTTGAAAAATGCGATAGGCGATACTTTTAGAAGTTTTCTTATCGCTAATGATGGTGTAGAGGGTTTAAAAATGTACAATGAAATTTCCCCTGATATCATCATAACAGATATTATGATGCCAAATAAAACAGGTTTAGAAATGGCTAAAGAGATTAAAAAAATTGATGCAGATTCAAATATAATCATCCTTAGTGCTTTTAGTGAAGTAGATAAACTCTTGACAGCTATAGATGTTGGAGTTATTAAGTATTTTATAAAACCTTTCGATCCAGATGAACTTTTAGAATATATAAATTCATTAGATAAAAAGATATCTAAAAAAATTATAAATTTAAAAGACTCTTTTGTATTTAATAAAAATACTAAAAGTTTATATAAAGAAAATAAATACATAAAACTTTCTAAAAGAGAAACTTCGTTTTTAAATTTATTAATTAAAAATTACGAACAAGGCATTTTAACTGTTGAATATAAAGATATAAAACTTTTTCTTTGGAATGAGATGGTTAGTGATGAACGACTACGAACTTTT
>JAMOQV010000165.1 GCA_027068615.1 Helicobacteraceae bacterium
CTCTCATCTATGATAATAACTTCAGATTTATACTTAACACCATCACTAAAATCGTGTGTCATACCTATATAAGTGTATTTTACAAGTGATGCTGTTCCTAGTAAAAGATATACAGCTATCATACTTTTCATAATGATTTTAAAAGTTGCACGAGATTTTTTAGTGTTTTTACCCTCCATAAAGCCCCACTTTAGTGCTAAACGGTAAAGTCCTATAAAAGCATGAGATACAACAGATATAAGAAGTGCAAAGTAAAGTGGTCCCATAAACTCATCTACCACACGGCTTGAACTAGCATATGGTCCAATATAAGATGGTTGAGCTATCATAATGTATAGATGCACTGAACCTATAAAAAACATTATAAATCCACTTATCATCTGAATAGCCCACAGTGAAGTATCTTCATGCTTCATCTGCATCGTATGATTTTTCATAATTTTGTATTGCTTATAATTTGATGGAAACTTTCTTATAGCAATCCCAGCATGAACGATAAATATAACAAAAATAGCACCAGCTAAAAATGAGATAATCCCCGGATATGTTTCACCAAAAAAGTAATATCCCTCAAACATTATGGTTACTTTATACATCATCTCTTTTGAGATTAATATGGAAGATTCAAAAAGGATATGCCCCATTATAAACACACCTAAGATTAATCCTGTTAAACTCTGTAAAAAATCCAATCTTGCTGGAGTTTTATCTATTTTCTGCCTTTTCATATATACCTCACTACTAATTTATGCTAAAATTATATCTAAAAAAGGATATATCATCACTTACACTATAATACACACAATCCATATATTTTCTGTTTTTATATATGGTGGATTTCTAATCGTTGACAATCTGTTTCTAGCTAAGATGAAGCAGACACTTACAGAAGAAGAACACGCAAAAGCTCGTGAATCTTTTATGATGCATGTTAGAAAAGTTGTTCCAAAAGCTCTTGTAGTTGCAGTTTTAACTGGTATGTACTTGTTCTCTCAAGTTTTTGGAGAGATAAAAGATACAGGTTTAAGTAGTTTTCAAATCGCACTTAGCATTAAAGCATTTTTAGGTTTATGGCTTGGTTTTCGTGGTGTTAATCAAGTGTTTTTTGGTGTTCAACCGTGGGTATTTAAAAGTCATCTTTTCCCATTTATCTTAGTTATTATTATCATCTTATTATCTCAATTTATGTTTTTGTAACTAAGATGTAACTAAAATTAAGATATAATATTTCAGAACAAAGGAGTTTTAAATGTGTTATTTTAAAAAAGTTAAAGTTAAAGATAAACTATACGGTTTAGTTTTTGGTGCTGGTAAAGTTACTAAAGTTTTTGATGATTCACATTATAAGATGATGGTAACATTTAAAAATGGTCATGAAGTTCCATATACAGAAGATGGCATCCCAGGTTGGGGTAACTTTAAAAAACAAACTATATTTTACAAAGATGATATAGATTTAACAAAAGTTAGCTTTGATCCAGTTACTAAGGTTTTATCTCCTAAAAAGATTATAAAACTTCGTACAAAAAACAAACTAGAAGTTAGACTTCCATCTGGTGTATGGACACCTTGTACTGAGTGTATAGAAGAGTATATGCAAGATATGTTAGAAGCTGAAAATTACCACCTGTTTAGAAAAAAAGCTTAGTCATCTTTATAAAAGTCTCATCGAATGGGGCTTTTATAAGTAACTTTTCATCTTTATAAGGATGAAATAATTCTAATTCAGATGAGTGAAGTAAAAGTCTATGACAATCAAACTTTTCTCTTATAAGTTTGTTATGTTCCCCTCTTCCATACTTCGTATCACCCAATATATGATGAGATATATGTTTCATATGTCTTCTTATCTGATGTTTTCTTCCTGTTTGTGGTTTTACCTCAACAAGTGAATATCTTGTTTTATCATACTTTCCAACGGCATAAGGCACTTCAACAGTTGCTAACCTTTTATAGTTAGTTATAGCTTCTTGAGCATCTTTATCTTTTTTTGCCTTTTTATCTGCTATCTTATCAAGTTTTTCTTTTAGAGGATGATCTATAACCCCATCTTCATCCACATATCCACGAACCATAGTTATATAGGTTTTTTCAATGGTATGATTTTTAAACTGCTCTGAGACAAGATTTGCACTCTCTTTATCTAATGCAAAAAACAACACTCCAGATGTTGGCTTATCTAGTCTATGAAGAGGATAAACATACTGACCTATCTGGTCTCGTAACATCTGCACTGCAAATTCAGTCTCATGCCTATCTATAGGGGAGCGATGAACCAATAATCCTGATGGTTTATTTATCGCTATAAAATGTTCATCTCTATAAAGAATATCTAACATTTAACCTCTTTTTGTTACTCTTCTATGTTTGTTGGTTGTTTTTTTATAATGTTTTTTAAAAGGCTTTTTAGTATCTTTTTTATGCTCACTCTTTAACTTAACCTCATCAACATCTTTTCTTCTTATGGTTGGATCTGGTTCAAACCCCTCAACAACATCTTTCGGAATTTTTTGACCTATAAGAATCTCTATATCTTTTACTGCATATTTTTCATAAATATCTAAAAGAGTTATAGCCTCCCCCTCTCTTCCTGCACGACCAGTTCTTCCAACTCTATGAACATAATCTTCAGGGATTGAAGGAAGTTCATAGTTTATAACATAAGGGAGATGCTCTATATCTAGTCCACGAGAAGCGATATCTGTAGCTACTAAAACCCTAGTTTTTCCCTCTTTAAACTGAGTTAGTGCTTTTAGGCGACTTGCTTTTGTTTTATCTCCATGGATAACACCACATTTAAGTCCATCTTTTTTAAGCTCTTTGGCTAACTCATCTGCACTTGCTTTTGTTCTTGTAAAAACTAGTACTTGATTAAAGTTTCTTGAACCAATTAGATAAGCTAAAAGTTCTGCTTTTCTATTTGTATCTACCATATAAGCTATCTGATTTATAGTATCTACTGTTGAGTTTTTCTTTGATGTCTCTATAAATGCTGGTTTATTTAGTATAAGTTTTGAAAGTTTTCTAACTTTATCACTAAATGTAGCTGAGAAAAGTAATGTTTGATGCTTTCTTGGAAGAAGTGGATGAAGTCTTTTTATCTCTTTTACAAACCCCATATCAAGCATCCTATCTGCTTCATCAAGTACAAAAATCTCTACATATTTTAGATTTAGACCTTTTTCAGTATGTTCGATAATTCTTCCAGGAGTAGCTATAACTATATCCAATCCCTTACTTATCATCTTTCTTTGAGAGTCTATATCTTTAGCACCAACTAAAAGACCTATTTTTAAATTTAAGTTTTTTCCATATTTTGTTAAATCATCATATATTTGTATAGCTAATTCACGAGTTGGGGAGAGGATAACACCTCGTATAACTCTGTTGTTTTCATCTGTGTGTCTCAATCTTTGAAGCATAGGTAAACCAAATCCAGCTGTTTTACCTGTTCCAGTTTGTGCAGTTGCAAAAATATCTTTTTTTGCTAAAACTAAAGGTATAGCTCTTTTTTGTATAGTGGTAGGATGTTCATACCCCAACTCTTTTATAGCACTAAGAAGTGGTTTCATAACACCTAGTTTTTCAAATGACATATATTTTTCCGTATTTTAATTTTAATGGAATTTTAGCATATTATAGGTAAAAAGAAAGACCTCCCCATCTTTCTATTAAAGAAAGTTGTCTCAGATTGGGGAAGCCTTGAAAAAAGAAGAAATCTATGAAAAAAGAATCACACTACATTGAAGTAGTGCTATCTGCTGTTGTATCTTGAGTTGTTACACCTGAAAGTTCAACATCTACAGCATCTGTATCAACTGTAGTTACATCATCAGAAGTATATGGAAGTTCTACTTCTGTTTTAGTATCTAATTCAAAAATTTTATCAATATTCATATTTGCAAATTCACCATCATGAAAACTTTGGTACTGATTTGCATCTGCCCATGCATCTTCATTTTCTAAAAATCCAAATTTTGCTTGAATATCATTAGTTTCTGTAGCATCTGGAGCTGTCCATAAAGCATCATCTTCTTCCCAGAATTTAACACTTGGTGCTTCATCAAAGTTCAAAGTATGAGTCTCTTCCAAATTAGCCCAATACTCATTATCATTTATATGCTGATAAAGTTCCTCTGTAGTAATATCAGAATCACTTCCTAAAGCTTCTTCGTATTTAGTTACCCAATCTTTATAGTAAGTTATACTACCCATAGCATCTTCTACAGTCGCAGGATCTGCTGTAACACTAGAGATAATCTCTTTAGCTAATGGAGAATCTTCTGTTCCTATATCTTGAGAATATAATAATCCAGTATTTACTCTGTTTTGTAAAAGTTGTGCATCTTCTGGACTACCAGTTTCTGCTTTTGCACCATCTATAATAGTTTTTATAGCAACATCTTTAGAGTATGCTCCAGAATCAAGTTCATTTACCCAGTATTGAACACCTTCATCAGAACCATCAACATCTCTACCTAAAGTATTTTGATAAACAGAAATTATAAAATCTTCATTAGAAGTATTACCATACATAGTTTGAGTTTCATCTTGATCAAAAAAGCTTTGAGCTACACCATCTAAAGTTAACTTACCACTTGTAACCTCATTTGTCCAATACTCTAATCCAGCTGCATCTGGAGCTCTTCCAAATGTCGCAACATATAGTTCAGCAACTTGTGCTTCAGTCATTTGTTGTTCAGTCATAATCTTATCCTTTATTGTTTTAAGTTATGGAAATTATAACAAACAAGTATAAGCAAAGTGTTAGTAATAAAAACCGACTTTAAAAGATATGGTATCACTTATTGTTTTTTCATTATAGGTCTTAGTAAAAGATGTATTTACAAACCAGTTATCATTTATAGAATATAAAAAATATAAATTTGAACTTTGAGAACTCTCTGTATCTTTATATATACTATCAACACTACTAAGAGATATAGATGAGTATAAATCTTTTATAAAGTTGTATCCAAAACCAACCATATAACTATTTGTATTTTGATACAACAATGAATAAGATGATATATCTTCATCATTAATCTTTGTAAATCTATATGCACCAAATAAAGATAAATTATCTTTTTTATAATAGATGCTTTGAGACATACCATAATCTGCACGATTGTTGTCATAATAATTTTTATGAGTTGGTAAAACTACATTAAATGAAGTATATAAATTTATAAATTTATTATATTTATATTTATACTTAAATGATACATATGTATCTTCCATCTTTGAGCTATTTTTAGAAGTTGTTACATTTAAAGAAAAATCTTTATAAAAATAATCGACTTGAGCAGTTTGTAATGTTAAATAATAATTCTTTTGAGTTCTTTTATCTTTTATCTTTATAGATTTAACACCTAAGATAATATCAAAATGGTGTGGTGATTCAAGTTTTTCAACTACACAACCATCTTTGTCAACTATATCTATAATTGAACTATTTGGACATTTATCTAATGCATCTTCAACACCATCAAAATCAGAATCTGTATATGCAAAGATGTGTGCAGGTATAAACAATATTGAAAAAAATATTTTTGTTGTAAACTTCATATCTTAAAATCCACCTATATTATTATTTGTATTTTGTATTGTATCGAGAGGGATATTGTCTATTTGATGAGTTACTTCACCTATCTGCTTAGAAATAGATTGCACTTGCTGTAAGTTATCTTGTAAAGAGTTATTTTGTATATTGTTGATATTTTGTTTTGCTTGGATAGCTTTAATAGCTTTTATTCTATTGTTGCTATTCATCTCTCTTAATGCTTTTTTAAATTCATTCATCAAACGAACTCTATCTTCAGGGGAAGCATTTTGTATTTGCTGTATTTTTATATCTATATCACTACTAGATAATAAACTTACATTTAACAAAAAAAATAATATAGATATAATAATCTTACTCATAATATATGTAACAATCCTATTTTTAAAACTTGAAGATTTATATGGAAGTATAACTCAAATAAACTTGATTTTAGAATAAACTATCTGGATCTACGCATGCAAGATAGACCCAGATAATTTGATATGTAAGAATTTGTTAGATACACAACTAACTATGTGTATCTACTTATATTTTATGCTAAAGCATCAACACTTGTATCTGAGCTACTAACTCCAGATACTTCTATATCGTCATTGTTTGAAGAATATTCAACATTAGAATCAGATTCATAATCATAATCTAATTCATACTCATCACTTTCACTATAAGCTAGATCACTATGAGCTTCATTAAATGATAAACTACTAAAATCCAATACAGACGAACCATCTATAAACTCATCTGATGTATGTTCAACTTCATAGTCATCACT
>JAMOQV010000166.1 GCA_027068615.1 Helicobacteraceae bacterium
CATACTCATCACTTTCACTATAAGCTAGATCACTATGAGCTTCATTAAATGATAAACTACTAAAATCCAATACAGACGAACCATCTATAAACTCATCTGATGTATGTTCAACTTCATAGTCATCACTACCTTTATAGTCATCACTTTTCTCTATAGATTTATCTTCATCTCCATGCGAAGCAAAATCTTTAACTTCACTAGCAGTTAATTGCTCCTCACTATCTTCAGATCCAAATCCTTCAACATCTTTTGCAACTAAAGAAGAATCTTCACTTTCTTCATACTTTCCAAAGATAGATTCAGTATCAATATGTGCAAATTCACCGTTGTGAAAACTTTCATATTGACTAGCATCAACCCAAGCTTCTTTATTATCTAAGAAGTTAAATTTATCTTCATGTTGTGCATTTGCAGGTGCTTCCCATAAAGAATCATCAACTTCCCAAAACTTAACACTTGGTTCTGCATCAAAATGTAACTCATGAGTTTGCTCTAAATTAGCCCAATACTCATCATCATTTATATGAGCATAAAGTTCCTCTGCATCAATATCTGCATCTGTTCCTAAAGCTTCTTCATACTTGCTAACCCAATCTTCATAGTAAGTTATAGTACCCATTGCATCTTCAGCTGTCTTAGCATCTGCTGTAACTTCATCTATAACTTGACTAGCCAATGGCGAATCAGCAACACCAATCTTTTCAGAATAAACTAAACCAGTATTTACTCTGTTTTGTAAAAGTTGTGCATCTTCTGGACTACCAGTTTCTGCTTTTGCTCCATCTAAAACAGTTTTTATAAAAACATCTTTAGAGTATTTACCCTCATTTAATTCATTTACCCAGTATTGAACACCCTCATCTGAAGCATCTATATCTGTTCTTCCTAGTGCATTTTCATAAACAGAGATTACAAAATCTTCATTTGAACTGCTACCATACATAGTTTTTGCTTCTTCTTGGTCAAAAAAGCTTTGAGCTACACCATCTAAGTCAAGATTACCATTTACAACTTCACTAGTCCAATAATCTAATCCAGCTGCATCTGGAGCTCTTCCAAATGTAGCAATGTATAGTTCTGCTACTTGTTCTTTTACTAATTGCTTATCCATTTTGCATCCTTTTTTTATGTTTTGTTGAGAGAATTGTAACAAAAAAGTATAAGTGAAGTGTTAGCATAAACTAACTAAAATGCAAATATATAGATGTACCAACATCAATTTTTGATTTTATCTCTATCTTTATACCTAATTCATCACAAAGTTTTTTTACTATATGTAAGCCTATACCTATACCTCGTTGATTTTCTTTATAAAATCTTTCAAAAACTTTTGTTGTGTTTTTAATACCTATCCCCTCATCTTTTATGATAAGAGTATCATTATCAAGAGTAACATATACACTTCCATCTTTTTTATTGTACTTAGAAGCATTTGATAGTAAGTTATCCAATATTCTTACAAATGCTTCTTTATTGTAGTTTACATACCTATCTTTTACCTCTACTTTAAAAGTGATATCATCGTAAAGTTTAGATATAAATCCCACCCTATCTTCAACAACCTCTTTGAGTGAAAACTCCTCTTTTTGTAAAGGTTGATTTTGAAGATATGTTATAAGATTATTTTGTAAAGCTAATATCCTTTTTAAACTATTTTCAATTCTCAATACTTTAACATTCTCTCCTATCTCTTTTTTTAGAAGATATGAGTTTAACTTTAATGATGATATAGGTGTATTAAAATCGTGTAATATATCTTTTATAAACTCTTCTGTTAAAAGAAGTGATTTTCTAAGTGGGTTTAATGTATATAGTGAAAAAACTACAGAAAGAACAACTATAACAACTAAAACAAGCATATAGTATAGTAAAAATTTCTCTTTTATATCTTTTAATATACTTAGATATTTCTCTTTCTTAAAAGATATTTTTAACAAAAACTTACTAG
Source organism: Helicobacteraceae bacterium (assembly GCA_027068615.1). Taxonomy (GTDB): domain Bacteria; phylum Campylobacterota; class Campylobacteria; order Campylobacterales; family Sulfurimonadaceae; genus Sulfurimonas. The sequence continues at coordinate 1,949 of JAMOQV010000166.1, forward strand.
AAGAATCTATATTGAAAAGTGAATAAAGAGAGTTGTCATCTTTTAAAAGTTTATAAGTGCTTAGATTATCTCTTTTTTGTTCAAAATTTATATCGAACTTATTACACTTAAGATTTAAACTACAAATCCTCATCTGAGTAAAAAGTTCACTCTCTTTAACAAGTATCTCTTTTTGGTATATAAAATAAAAAAGTACACCAACTAAGATAGACAATGATGTAAAAAAAAGCACAAAACCCTTTGTAAATGATTCTAACTCAATCCGATTCAACTATGTACCCTACACCTCTAATATTTTTTATAGGAAGACCTGTTGTTTTTTTAAGTTTATTTACAGCAACTCTTAAAGCCTGAGCTGATGGATTTTGCATACACTCTTCTAATGCTATTTTATCTACAACTTGATTTTTTGATGTTATAAGTATATGTAACATATCTAAAAGCATAGAACTCAGAGGGACTAAATGTCCATCTTTTCTTAACTCTTTAGTAGCTGGATTATAAACCAAATCATTATATATTATAACATCAACACTCTTTTTGATTTTTGAACTAATTCTAAGTAGTAGCTCTTCTGGGTCAAAAGGTTTTTTTATATAATCATCAGCTCCAAGATTAAACCCTTTTGTCATAGTTTTTATATCTACCATAGCACTTATAAATATAGTTGGGGTATTATCAGATGCATCCCTTAAAGACTCTAACAACTCTAGCCCATCTATCTTTGGTACATTTATATCTAGTAGATACAAATCATACTTATTTTCATAAGTAAGTTCAGCAGCTTCTTCACCATCAACGGCCAAATCAACGACAAAAGAATCACTCTCTAGTAGCTCTTTTATACTTTGAGATAAAATTCTATCATCTTCTAATAGTAAAACTTTTTGCTTCATTCTTACTCGATTATTTATAATTTATACATAATTTTAGCATAAAATAGGTAGAATTTATCAAAAATAAGAATTTAAAATGTTAAGAACAACTCTGAAAAAAATAAGCAAAAACAAAAAACTTCAAGAACTTATAAAAAAATCAAAAGTTCCACCTGAGTATCTATCAACAAATCGCAAGATGGTTTCTCGTGCTGTACTTCTAGGTCTGTTTATAGCTTTTATCCCTATGCCTATGCAAATGGCTGCTGTTTTGGCACTTATGCCATTTGTAAAATTTAATGTTCCTATAGGTTTGGCAATGTGTTGGATGAGTAATCCTTTGACGATGCCACCTATGTATTATATGGAGTACCTAACTGGCTCATTTTTTTTAGGAACAAAAGTTGAACCTGTTGAGATGAGCCTTCAATGGTTTAGTGATAATATAGACAATATATTTATACCATTATATACAGGTACACTTTTTTATTCGGTATTTGGTTCTTTGAGTGCTTATTGGCTGGTAAACTATTTTTGGAAAGCATCTGTTTATAGAGATAAAAAACTCTCAAAAAAGAAAAAATAACTATGATATAATATCAACTAAATAAAACGAGGATTTTTTATGAAAAACAAAACATCAAAAAAAGCATTTTCACTTATAGAACTTATGATAGTTATAGTTATACTTGGACTTTTAGCCGCTATGGTTATGCCTAGCTTAACAGGTAAAGGGGAAGAAGCAAAAAGGGACTTAGTATGTGTGCAGATGAAAAGTATATACAACGGTGCATTGGATATGTTTAAAATCGACAACAGTGTATATCCATCTACTGAGGAGGGATTAGAAGCTCTTGTTAAAAATCCTGATGAAGAGAAATATCCTAACTACTCACAAAATGGCTACTTTAAAGATGCTAAACTTCCAAAAGACTCATGGGGTAGCAACTTTATATATATAAACAATGATGGGGATATTGAGCTTATATCTTTAGGTGCAGATAAAAAAGAGGGTGGCTCAAAAGAAGCTAAAGATATAAAACTAAGTGAATGTAAATAGAGTTGCAAAAAAAAGCTTTTACACTTATAGAATTACTTATAGTTATAGTTATAATGGGTGTTATATACACCCTAGCTATAAATAACTTTGATAAGCTAAATGATAAAACAAAAACTCTTAGTTTATCAAACCTAAAAGAGTATCTAAAATCTTTTCCCTATCAAACAAAAATTGAGTTGATATGTACTCATAGATGCTTAAAATGTTCTGTATTTGTAGATAATAACAAAACAAAAGATATAGATAAATTTTTAGACTCTGATATTCAAAAATACAAATATGACTTTGATAATGGATATATAAAAATTGAAAATGATACTTTTTTCAATAAAAAAAATGTTGAACAAGATGTTTGTTTTTCATACAGTTTAAATAAAAATCGTGTAGGTGAACAAGTGTTAGTTGAGTATAAAAATAGATTTTATGATTTTTCAGATGATTTAAAAGGTATCAAAATATATAATTCACTAGAAGAAGCAACTAAAGCAAAAGAAAAACTTATAGAAGAAGTGAAGCCATGATATTTAAATACAAAGGTATAGACCATTTAGGTAAAAAAGTAAATGCTAAGATAGAAGCTTCTAGCTTAGTAGAAGCAAAAACTAAACTTAAAGCACAAAATATAATCTATACAAATATAGAAGAAAATTCTGTATCTTTTTTCTCAAATATTAAATTTAATACAAAGTATAAAATACAACCCAAAGAGCTATCTATACTTTCAAGAGAATTATCTATGTATATCCGTTCAGGTATAACGATAGTATCGGCACTTAAAATTATACAAACACACTATGAAGATAACAAGAAAATAAAACTTTTTTTAACTACTGTAAGTACACATTTAGATGAGGGGAAAAACTTTTATACAGCATTAGAGACCCAAAGTATTATAGAATTACCAGAGTTTTTTAAACACTCTATAAAAGTTAGTGAAGATAGTGGGATTTTAGATGAAGTTCTTATGGAGTTATCAAGATTTTTAAAAGAGCAAGATGATATAAACAAAGAGATAAAATCAGCATTTGCCTACCCTACTTTTATGATAATCATATCTCTACTTATGATATCTTTTATGCTTTCATTTGTTGTACCTCAAATAACTGGCATCTTTGAAAACAACCACCAAACACTACCAACTCCAACTATAGTTGTTGTTGCTTTGGGTGATTTTTTTAATCAAAACTTTACTAAAATACTAGCTTTTATATTTATAGCTGTAACTGGATTTATGTTTATGATGAAACAGAGTAAAAAGTTTGCATATATAGTGCATAAGATACTTTTAAAGCTACCAATGTTTGGAATAATTATACAAAAAAGTGAACTAGCTAGATTTGCATATATAGCATCTCTACTTACCCACTCTGGTGTACCTTTTGTTCAAACAGTAAATTTAAGTGCAAATATATTGGATAATTTAGTTTTAAAAGATATCTTTATACAAGCATCTAAAAAAGTTGTAGAGGGTAAGCATCTATCTAGTGCATTAAACACTTCAAATATAAAAATAGACAATGCTTTTATACAAGCTATAGCACTAGGGGAAGAAACATCACAACTTCAAAATGTACTAACAAATATTTCAGAACTATATTTTGAGGAAAATCGTGATAAAATATCAACACTTTTAACACTGCTTGAACCAAGTCTAATGCTTTTTGTAGGTGGAAGTATAGGCTTTATAGTAGCAGCAATGCTTTTACCGATATTTTCAATGAGTATAAATTAGGGAGTTAAAATGAAGATTGTATCTATATTAATTATATTTTTAATCTTAGTATTAAATGCTGATGAATTACATCCAACAAAAGATGAAGTTACTAAACTTTATGTAGCAACTTTTAACCGTGCCCCAGATGCTTCTGGACTTAACTATTGGGTGAAAGATTCAAACTTAACGCTATCTCAGATAGCACAAAGTTTTTTTGACCAAGAGGAAATACAATCGCTATACCCTACAAACATTTCAAATGGTGAGTTTGTATTAAAAGTTTATCAAAATCTATTTGATAGACAACCAGATGCAGATGGTTGGATATACTGGGAAAATGAATTAAATAACTATAAAATATCAAGAGAAAATTTTATACTAGCTGTTATAAATGGTGCAAAAGATGATGATAATGCAAAAGATGCAACAATACTAGAAAATAAAAAAGAGGTTGGTCTATACTTTGCAAACAGTGGTTTGGATGATATAAAAAAAGCTAAATCAATAATGAGTAAAGTTACAAAAGAAGTTACATCTTTAGATGATATATACAAAGATATAGATGATGTAAAAAGTAAAAATTCTACAAATATCATCCCTCAAGTTGAGGCACAACCAACAGCAGAAATTACAAAAGAATTAAGATGGTACAAACCAACACAAAACCAAACATGGCACTGGCAACTTACAGGTGAATTAAACACAACCATAAAAGCAAATATATACGATATAGATCTATTTGAAACAACTTCACAAACAATAAAATCACTTCAAGACAGTGGTAAAAAAGTTATGTGTTATTTTAGTGCTGGTAGTTTTGAACCAAATAGAGATGACAGTAACCTATTTGATAAAAATGATTTAGGAAATACCCTTGAGGGTTGGGAAGATGAAAAATGGTTAGATATAAGAAGTGATAAAGTAAGAGATATTATGCTAAGTCGCATCCAACTAGCAAAAGAGAAAGGTTGCGATGGTGTTGAAGCTGATAATGTTGATGGCTATACAAACAACTCTGGTTTTAATTTAACTTACGAAAACCAATTAGAATTCAATAAATTTTTAGCAGATGAAGCACATAAAAATGGACTTTTTATAGCCCTTAAAAATGATTTAGACCAGATAAAAGATTTGGTTAAAAAATTTGATATAGCTGTAAATGAACAATGTTTTTTTTATAATGAATGCTCAAAACTAAAACCATTTACAGATGCTAACAAATCAGTTTTAAATGCTGAATACAATGTTAAATATCTTGATGAACATAATATGACCATATTATGCAATCAATCTGAAGAGTTAAATATAACAACACTTATACTACCAACAAACTTAGATAATAGCTTTAGATATAGTTGTGATACTCAACTTTTTAAACATAATGGAGTTGGTTTTGGTGGAGCAAATGCTTTTAAATTTTATGATAATGTTTGGGTAAATAGTGCTGATTTAGTTTTTAATAACTTAGATAATGACTACTATAACTCTATAACAGACTACAACCTAAGTAAGTTTCAAGAGTTATCTACATATCTAAGCAAAAGTAACTATGTTGTTTTTTGGATAACAAAAGGTTGGCAGGAGAGTTGGTTTAGTATAGATAAAATTCAATCACTTATAGATGCTGGATATACCCCTGTTTTTAACTACTGGTACTTTGGTGATGAACTTATGAATGGTTTAGATGAAGACTTAAATGCTTACTATAATGATGCAAAAAGAGTCAAAGAGTTTTTATCAAAACTTCATGGTAAAAAACTTCTTATTATGGAACCTGAGTTTAATAAAGAAAATATACTACAAGATTCGGCTAGTTTTATAAAGGTTATGAAAACAGCTATAGATATACTAAAAGATAAAGAAACACTTTTATCTTTATGTATGACAGATACAGGTAATCGTTCAGTAAATGAAACTTACGATAAATGTGAGTATGAAAACTGCTCATTGGGGGATAAATATGAATGGTTAAGACCTAAAGAGATATATGATGCCCTTTTAGATAAACTTGATTTTATCTCATTTCAAGAGATGGTTGGTCAATTTAGTAGAAATCCTTCTAATCCTGGAACTTGGGATGAACCAAATCCAATAGCTTATAGTGATGATGATATAGGTATAAACAATCTAGCAACAAGGATAGATAACTTTGCAAAACTATTAAAAGAGACATATAATAAACCTGTATTTTTACCATATATAACTATAGCTACTGCAACTTGGAGTGATGAAAACAACGACTCTGTAGTGGATACAGATGAGATAAATATAACAGGTTGGGAAGATAAAGCAAATCTAGTTTATCAAGAATTAAACTCAACAAACCTTTTTGGTTTTGCACCTATGGCACTTTTTGATGACCCTAGCCACGATGCTGAAGGATATCAGTTTTTTATGCAAAATGAATACCATATAGGGATTATAAAATCAGACGAGATAGAGGGGCAACTAAATGGAAATATATCCCCTAAAAAAAATATACTAGAAAATGTATTTAGATGAGAAAAGGTGTTGCACTTCTTGTAACCGTATTTTTTGTTATGGCTATAACACTTAGTATAGGGATCGGTTTTAGATATATAAACCATCTAAAAGATAGTGTAACAGATGAGCAATATATGCTACAAGTAAATGCAATTATCGAGGACTTTGTTAAAATTTTAGATAATTCAAAACTACTCAAAGATATAAATGATGCAGATGATTTAAATATATTTTTAGAACAATCATCATTTATACCACTTGAATATCAAGATATAAAAATAACAATAGAATTTAGCAATGCTAGAGATAAGATAAATATAAATAGTTTTAAAGATAAAAAAAGATTTGAACTATTTAAAAAGTATCTTATCTCAAAAAATATAGATACAGAATATGCATACCTGATACTAGATAGTATATCTGGGATAAAAAAAGATGCTTCTTACAATACAGATATATTTTATAGATACCCTACTCTTTTTAGAGATTATATAACTTCAGATGAACATTTAGAAAAAATCAATCAAATATATAAAAATAAATATCACGATAATAATGTAAAAAATATAGATATGAAAAACTTGTTTTATATAAATAAAGATACAAAAACAAACATTGACTTAAATTTTGCAACAATTCAAGTATGGCAATATATATTAGGATGCACTAAACAAAGAGCAATACAACTATATTCAAACAAAGGTAACTATAAAGAGATAAATAATCTAAATCTAACAGATGAAGAAAAAACTATGCTAAATAGATTTAATTATAGTTTTTTTGAACCCTATGTAGATGTAAAAGTAGAAATATCACAAAAAAATAAAATAGCCTATATTACATTTCAATATGAGTTTGATAAACAAATATTATCAAATTTGAATATATACTTCAAATAAAATGTATTTAATTATTGTATAATCTCAATACAAACTCTAAAAGAAAATGGATACTTGTCAAATGAAAAATATAGCTATTTTATGTTCTGGTGGTGATGTTTCTGGAATGAATCCAGCCATAAAACATTTTGTAGAGTACACAATAAAAAAAGAGCTGACTCCTTACTTTGTATATGACGGGTATGAAGGACTTATAGATAATAATATACAAAAAGCAAGTTATAAAGATGTGAGTGGAATTATAAATCGTGGTGGAACGATTATAGGAAGTGCAAGAAGCAAAAGGTTTTTCGATAAAAAATATAGAAAAATAGCAAAAGAAAATCTTGATAAATTAAATATAAATATGCTTGTAGTTTTGGGTGGGGATGGTTCTTTTCGAGGTCTTGATATTTTTTATAAAGAACATGGTGTTAGATTTTCTGCTATACCATCTACAATAGATAACGATATAAATGAAACACAATATTGTCTTGGTGTAGATAGTGCATTAAACATTATAAAAAACTCTATAGATGCCATAAGAGATACAGCATCTTCTTTTAGAAGAGCATTTATTATAGAGACTATGGGTAGAGAGTGTGGTTACCTAGCACTTGTATCACATCTTACATCTGGTTCAGAGTTATGTTTGATACCAGAAAAAAAATATGATTTAAAATTATTTAAAAATGAGTTTAAAAAAGAGATTAAAAATGGTAGAAAATATTTTATAGTTGTTGTAAGCGAAGGTATAAAACAAGATTTATCAGAAATAGCACAATGGTTTGAAGATGAGATAGGAATAGAAGCAAGAGTTAGTGTATTGGGACATATTCAAAGAGGTGGTAATCCATCTAGTTATGATAGGCTTATGGCTTATAAATTTATAACTTATGCAGTAAATTCATTGCTAGATAAAAAAGATGAAACTATAGTATGTTATACAAAAAAAGGGTTTGAATATAAAAGTTTAGATGCAATAACAAGATTTCCACATAAACTAGATGAAGAATTAATTTCTCTACTATAAGTGAACAAAAAAAAGGATTAATTTGTTTTCAAAATTAAATAAGCATATAGAGACTATATTTATAGATACAGATTCTACTAATTTTGATATTAAAGATAAAGTAAATGTTATACTATCTCCATCTTTGTATTGGATAAAAAAGATATCTCTTCCTGTTACAAAATTAAAAGATGTTAAACCTCTTCTTCCGTCTATATTTGAAGATATACTTCCTGCTGGTAATTATAGTTATAGTGCTTATAAAGATGGTAATGAATTTTTAGTATTTGCTTATGAAGATAAAAAGATTTTAGAGTTAATTAAGACTAAAGGTATATCTCAAAAACAACTAAACAACATATACTTTGCACAAAATGAACTATCAAATATAACTAAAGCTATGAAGATAAATGAAACTCAAAGTATCTATGTAAAAGATGGTATAGTTGTACTTTTACCATGTTGTTGGATAAAAGAGCATGGTTATCTGAACTTAAACGATATAAATCTATCTAAAAAACACATAAATCTAAAACAATACAACTATATGATAGATGATAAAAGTATATATACAATACTTATTTTATGTTTTATTTTTACTATTTTTAGTGCTATTGAATACGGTATAAATTTACAAAATATAGATAATCTAAAAAAGAAAAAAGATGAAGTTTTTCAACAATATTCATTAAAACCAACAATGTTTCAAAACAACTCTTTACTTTCTAATTATAAAAAAATCAATAAAACACAAACAAAACTTAGAGATTTAATATCAACTGTCTTATCACTAAGGTTACCAAAAACTACAAAGATAACATTGATAGATTCAAATAAGAAAAAACTTATAGTACATTTTAAATCAGTAGATATAAACTCAAAAATGCAAATAGAATCTCAATTAAAAAATAAAAATTACCTTTCTAGTTTAAAAAAAGATATATTATCTGTGGAGTTTAAATTATGAATCGTATAAACCCTATACATATTTTTATCCTGATTGTAGTTTTATTTGGATTTTTTACATTTAAGTTAAATCAAACTAAAGAAGAATTGAGAAATATAAAAAATGAGTATAAAAAGACACTTGATGTTGCAATACAAATAGATGCTTTTAAAAAAAGTTATAAAAATAAAGCTCAAATCAAAAAAAAGATAAATCAAATTTTAAAGAGTCGTACTTTAAGAAAAGTAAATATTATAAAAGAGATAAAAAACTCAAAGATTATATTAAAATCAAAAGAGATGGATATTGCATCACTTAATTATCTTATGGGGAAAGTATTAAATTCAACTTTTATTGTAAGTAAACTAAGCATAAAAAAGATTAATAATAAAAAAGCTACTTTTATGATGGAGATACAATGGTAAAAGTTTTAAAAATAATTGGATTTAGTTTATTTTTTATAGCTAGTATAATGTTTTTTTTACCAAAAACAAATTTTTACTATCTAGTAGAAAATGAGTTAAAAAAACAAAATATAGTTATATCAAATGAAACCATTATAGAAAGTGGATTTAAACTAGATATCAAAGATGCTGATGTTTTTTTCAATTCTATAAAAAGTGCAAAAGTAAAAGATATAGAGATAACAAGCTTGTTATTTTACAACTCAGTAGATATAACAGATGTCAAATTATATGCTCTAGCTGGTTCATTTTTTCCAACAAAGATACAAAATATAACTTTTAGATACACAATATTAAACCCTTTAAACATTAATATAAATGCTAATGGTGGATTTGGAAAAGCAAAAGCTACATTTAGTATTGTAGATAAAAGATTACATCTCACTATAAATCCATCCAAAAAGATGTTAAAACGATACAAAAAAACTCTTAGGTTTTTAACTAAAAACAAAGATGGAGCATATAGTTATGATACAAATTTTAATTAAGATTTTAACTATAGTTATTGTAGCTAAATTTATATCTTTAGTTATATTGATTTTTCTGCCTAAAGATGGTGTAGAACAGAGTATAGAGACAAATTTCACACCAAAATACCATAGAATAAGTTTCAAAAATATGTTAGATTCTTCTAAATATAAACAAATTGAAACTAAAAAAACTACCTATGAAGCAGGAATAGTTTTAAAAAATATGATATTAAAAGGTTTATACGGTTCTAATTCAAATGGATTTGCAATAATCGCCTTAAAATCAAAACCAGATGAAACTTCTATAATCTCAGTAGGTGAAGATTTTCAAGGATATGAGCTAAAAAATATACTAAAACAAAGTATCATACTTGTTAAAAACTCAAAAGAGTATATCTTAAAGATAAAAAAATCAAAATCAAAAGATAATGCAACTATTGATTATGTTAAAAAAAAAGAAAACATACAAGATATAGATAAAAACAATATATCTAAAAAAGATATAAATTATTATATCTCAAATCCGAAAAGCATTTGGAAAGATATATCAATAGTACAGTTAAAAGATAAAAGTGGTTTTAAAATAACAAGGATAAAAAAAGGTTCAAAGATGGATAGACTTGGTCTAAAAAAAGGTGATGTCATCATAAAAGCAAATAACATTGAACTTACATCTATAAAAAATGTTATGAAGTTATATAAAAATATAAAAGATATAACTGCTATGGAAATAGTAGTTCTTAGAAACAATACAGAAGTGGAGTTAATGTATGAAATTGATTAGAGTAATATTTCTAATAAGTAGTTTGGTTTTAGTTTTATCTGCAAGAGAGAGAGTAAATGTTAATTTTTCAGATTTAAAGATAGAAGATTTTGTAAAACTTGTTTCAAAAGTTACAAATAAAAATATACTACTTAATTATAAAGTAAATGGTGTAGTTAATTTTGTTAGTACAACACCTGTTTATGATGATGAACTTATAGATATACTAGTATCGGTACTAGAGTCTAAAGGTTATACCCTCATACAAAATGGCTCTATCTTAGAGGTAGTTCGCTCTAGTGATGTAGCAAAACACAATGCTAAAGTTATATCAAAAGATAAACAACCTTATGGTTCAATGATGGTAACACAGTCTATATCTATAAAAGATGAAAATATCGATATAGTAGCTTCAAAAATAAGATATCTTATATCTAAAACAGCAAAATTAGTTACTATGAAAACAACAAATTCACTACTTATAACTGACTACCCTGCAAATATCAAAACTATAAAAAAAGTGATAAAAGATATAACATCAACAAAAAAAGCTATAGTAAAAATAATACCTATAAAAAATACAGAAGCAAAAGAGGTTAAAAATAAACTAGATAAATTAGCAAAATCTCTTTTTAATCCTAAAATAGCTACTCAAAAAGTAACTATTATACTTGAAGAAAATACAAACAGTATCATACTTGTTGGCTTAGAAGAAAACATCAAAAAAATCGAAGATTTGACAACAAAACTTGATGTCGAATCAAATATAAATAAAACAGTTCAAATTTTTGAACTAAAAAATTCTAGTGCAAAATCTGTTATAACAAGTCTAAATGAGATTATAAAAAATCAAAAATTCAAAGACCCATCTATGAAACCAAATGTATCTGTAAATGAGGAGATAAACTCTATAATAGTGATGGGTGAACCAGCCGTTATAAAAGGGATAAAACTTATCATAGATGAACTAGATAAAGAAAAATATCAAGTTTATGTTCAAGCTAGAATTATAGAGATAAATAATGATAACTCAGAAGAGTTAGGTGTTAAGTATGGATTTTCAGGTGGTGATGTTTCATCATCTGGACTTTATGCTATGAGTGCAAATTTTGGTGATGTATCACTGACAAATACAGCTTCATCAGCTGTTTTATCTTACTTGGGAGATATCAGTGATGCTAAAAAAAGCTCTTTGGCACTTGGTGCAACAATAGACTTTTTACAAACAAATGGAGCTTCTAAATCTATATCAAATCCATCTATATTATGTGTAAACAATCGAGAATCATCTATATATGTTGGTAAAACTATGTCTGTTTCATCAGGAGAAACAGCTATAGCTGGTCAAACAACATCATCTTACAAAAGGGAAGATATAGGTCTTACACTAAAGATAAAACCTCGTGTATCTTCACTAGACAAAGTTACACTTGATGTTGAAGTCATACTTGAAAACATACTAGATGATGGCTCTAACAATGCAACAAAACAACCTGTAACATCAAAGCAAGAGGTTAAAACTCAAGCTATACTTAGAGATGGAGAGAGTATCATTATAGGTGGTTTAGTAAAAGATTACAGTAGAGATACGATAAACAAAATCCCACTTCTTAGTGATATCCCAGTTATAGGATCTACTCTTTTCTCATCATCTACACAAAACAATGAACAAGACAACTTGGTTGTGATACTAACTCCATATATCATAAACAAAAGTGAAAAACTATCTCAACTTCAAAGGGATTTAGGAGCATTAAAAAACCTTCAAAAACTTTATGATGAGGCAGTATTTAAAAAGCTAAAAGAGAAAAAAAAGCAAAAAGAACCAACTAAAAATAATGATATACCAATCCTTGGAGTCAACTAATGTTAGAGTTAGAACCATTACACAACTTGCATCTTGAAGTATATGAACCAGAAGAGTTATCTACTGAGCTAAATGTAAAAAACTTTTTACTCTTTACAAAGATAGATGATGAAGTTTGTGCATGTTTAGATGAAAGATATCTAGTTGAAGCTAGTAACTACTATACAAAACTAAACAAAAAATACCCACTTCGTATGCTAGATAGTGACTCTTACGATAGACTTTACAATAGATTTTTAGAACTTCGTAACGACAAAACTATGGAGAGTATGCAAGAAGCAAACAATGAAGAAACAGATGATGAAGATATCTCATTGACAGACTTTTTAAGAACCTCATCAGATATATTAAACTCTGAAGAATCTGCTCCAATTATCAAGTTTGTAAATGCTTTGTTTTATCAAGCCATAAAAAAACGAGCTTCAGATATACATATAGAGGTTCAAGAGAAAAAAGGTGAAGTTCGTTTCCGTATAGATGGGATGCTTATAAAAAATGCTGACTTGGATAAAAAAGTGGTATCTCTGATAATTAGCCGTATAAAAGTTATATCAAATCTTGATATATCTGAGAAAAGAATCCCTCAAGATGGTAGAACTCAGGTTAAAATATCTGGTGAAACTTTAGATATCCGTGTATCTGTTTTACCAACATTTTATGGGGAAAGAGTTGTTATGAGACTTCTTATGCAAAGCTCACAAATACCAGATATAAATGAGTTAGGTTTTGATAAAACTCTTATAGGTGATGTAAAAAAACTACTTACTAAATCTCACGGCATCATCTTAGTAACAGGACCAACAGGTAGTGGTAAAACAACCTCTTTACACTCATTTTTAAGAGAGGTACAACAGCCTTATAAAAACCTGCTAACAGTTGAAGACCCAGTAGAATATAAATCTGACAATATCTCTCAAATACAAGTAAATGAAAAAACGGGCTTAACATTTGCCACAGCACTTCGTTCTATCCTTAGACAAGACCCAGATGTTATAATGATAGGTGAGATAAGGGATGAGGAGACAGCATCTATAGCTGTAAGAGCTGCACTTACTGGTCACTTGGTATTTTCAACACTACATACAAACTCAGCATCTGCTACTATATCAAGACTAGCAGATATGAAGATAGAACCTTTCTTAATCTCATCTTCATTACTTGGTATTTTAGCTCAAAGATTAGTTAGAGTACTGTGTGATAAATGTAAAGTTGAAGATAGCATTGCAGAGGAATTTGCACTAGATTACCACATATCAAAAGATACAAAAATCTACAAAGCAAAAGGATGCAAAGAGTGCAACCATAGTGGTTATGCAGGTCGTCGCTCCATAGGTGAACTTCTAGTTATGAATGACAAAGTAAAAGATATACTAAAAACAACAACAGATGAGCATACTATCAAAACAGAACTAGAAAAAGATGGACTAAAAACTATATCTAAACAACTTTTAAAGATGCTAAAAAATGGTGAAACTTCACTAGAAGAAGCTATCCGTATAGGGTTATAATAGATGAGAAAAGATGCTTTTACACTTATAGAAGTTATGGTCTCTGTTATGATTATAACTGTAGTTATAGCATCTCTACTTAAGATGAAATCTAACAATTCATATATGTTAAATTCACTAAAAAATCAAAGTAATACCAAACAATACATTTCACTTCTAATACCAAATAAAGACTATGGATATGAAAACAAAGAAACAAGACTAGATGCCTTGATAAAAGAGTTTAATGTTGATGATGAATTAAGAAAAAAACTAAAAAATCTAAAAGTTAAAATTATATATAAAAAGATAATATCATTAGACCTTAGTGAGGTAGAAGACACAGCTTCATCTATGGTTTTAGAAGTTGGTCAAAACATACTAAAAACAGACAAATTTTCTACAAATATATATAGAGTAAAACTACAATGAAACGACGAGCATTTACCCTTATAGAGTTACTTGTATCTATAACGATACTATCTATAATTATGGTATTTTTATATAAAACCTACGATATGATTAACCGTTCAAATACTATAATAAAAAATCAATCAGAAAAAATAATAGATATACAAAAGATAAAAAAAGTTATATATATGGATTTTTTATTGGCTCAAAAAAAATCTATACATATTAAAAATATAGAAAAAGGAAAAGACTTTGTAACGATGCAAAGCTCAAATTCTATACACCAAAGATACAACCCATACATAACATATATACTAAAAGAAGATAAACTTTATAGATTAGAATCTTTAGAAGCTATCAAAGAGTATAATATAGAAGCAAATGCACAATTTGATATAGATAAGATAGGAGATGTAACAACTTTTAAAGTGTATAAATCAACTATAAAAGATGAAAACAGCTATCTTATAAATATAATATTTAAAAATTTAGATGAGATACTTTTAAAAGTTAAATCTTTGAATTAGATTTATTATAAAAATAAACCCATAAAACAGCACTTAAAACACTCATACCCAAACTTATCCCTTGTCCTAGTGTCATAGCATCGCAACAAATATAACCTATCTGAACATCAGGAGCTCTCCAAATTTCTGCTATGGCACGAAAGATACCGTAACTAAAAGCATAAACTAAAGCTAATTCACCTGAGAATTTTTTATACTTTCTATAACTATAAACAACTACAAAAACTAAAATTCCCTCTAAAAATGCCTCATAAAGTTGAGATGGATGCCTTAAAACACCATCGACCAATATCCCCCAACTAACATCAGTTTCACGACCAACCAACTCTTGATTTAAAAAGTTCCCAATCCTACCAAATACAAAAGCTAAAGGGATACTAACAGCGATAAGATCCATAATCATCCCAAAACTAACTTTGTACTTTCTACTAAAAAGGTACGAGCCTATTACAAATCCTATAACTGCACCATGGTAACTCATACCACGAATACCAACAAACTCACCATTAGCAAATGGATTGAAAATCTGCCACGGATGCGATAGATAGTAAAGTGTTTGAGTATCATAAAAAAGTATATACCCAAGTCTAGCACCTAAAATAACACCAATTTCTACATATATAAAATAAGCATCAATCTCATTAGGTTTAAAATCAAGTTTATCTTTTTTTATAAAATACTTAGCGATGCCAAGGGCTGTAAGTAAAGCTAAGACATACATCATCCCATACCAATGAACTGGTATTGAGAAGATATGAAATGCTACTGGGTTAAATGTATCGTATATGTTGTTCCATGAGTTCATCTATATTTTATCCTTGTATTTTGACATTTTAGAAGTTTTGTTATATAATTGCGGTTACAATTCGCCTTCGGGCACCCCCCTCTTTTAAGAGGGGATAAATAATCTTCTTATCTTCTCAACCACTGAGTTAAATTGTATTTTTTCTAACATACCTATTCTGCTCATAAGTCTTTTTTTATCAAATGTTTTTATTTGAAGTATCATAGCTGAGTTTTGAGATAGAGTATTTTTTGTATTGAAAGATATTTTATGAAAATAATCATTATCTTCTTTTAGCTTAGATGTTAAAGGTACACCTATAAAAAGTTCTGAATTTATTTTTCTTACAATTAATACAGGTCTTTGAAATTCATTACCTTTTCCATACTCTTCACTTCCTATATTTTGTCCAATCCTTACCCAAAATACTTCTCTTTGCTTAAATCCAGTTTTTCTTATCTTTAGCTCAGTCTGTTTTTTAACCTCATTCCATCTGTCATAGTTTTTCATAATATTTTATTTATTTATCTCTCAAAGCATCAGCAATAAGCTCGATAGGATTTTTAAATACAGCCTTAGTATCTGTATAGTTCATAGAAGCATTTATCTGCATCCTACAAGCACTACATTCTGCACTTACAACCTCTGCTTTTGTTTCTTCTATCATCTTAGCTTTTGGTA
>JAMOQV010000167.1 GCA_027068615.1 Helicobacteraceae bacterium
AAGGTGGAAACTTTTTAGTTCTTGATGAACCATCAAATCACCTTGACTTAGAAGCTATCGTAGCACTAGGAGAAGCTCTTCATAACTTTAAAGGTAATGTTATCTGTGTATCACACGATAGAGAGTTACTAGATGCTTATGCAACAAGAGTTATTGAAATACAAAAAGATGGAACAGTTATAGATTTTAAAGGAACTTATGAAGAGTTTGCCCAAGCAAAAGAAAAAGGTGAAATTTAATGTCAAAGTATAAAAACTTTATCGGCTTAGGTATAGCTGGTAATTTTGCACTTCATCTTGAACAAGCGGGTGAAGCTGAAGATTTTAAAAACATCATTACAGCTGATGAAGCAGCTCCTAAAGGTATGTTTCCCTCATACCTACCAAAAAAGATAGTTGGAGCAAAAGAGATACTTCACACTTATCCTTTTTCATCTTCAAATATAAAACATCCTCAAAATGGGTTAAATATACAAGCAGAACCAGAAGTTGGACTTATATGTAAGTTTGAATACCATGTTGGAAAACTACATAAAATTATACCTACACATTTTGGGGCATATAATGACTGTTCTATCAGAGTAGCTGGTGCTAAAAAGATAAGTGACAAAAAAAACTGGGGCTTAGACTCAAAAGGTATAAGTGATACTCTTATAGAGATAGATAACTTTGAAGAGTGTGGAAATATCCATAACTATTCTATATGTAGTTTTTTAAAAAGAGATAATCAAGTTTATGACTATGGTGAGAATGTTAAAGTAAGTGGATATAGTTACTTCAACGAGCAACTAACAGACTGGATGACAAACCAAATCAATACTCAAGAGGATTCAGACCCATTAGAACCAATAGGTGAATACCTATTTAAATGTGACAATCCAACAGAAGCTATTATAAGTATAGGTGCTACAAGATATACAGAGTTTGGTGAAACAACATTTTTAAATGTTGGAGATGAGATGATAATTGTAGTTTACAACCATACAAAACTATCTTATGAAGATGTAAAAAAAGATATCATAAACCACTCTTACCACGAAAAAGATATGAGTGTTTTAGTTCAAATAGTAGATTAAAATATGTCAAGAGGTAAAAAACTAGATTTTTTTATAGGTGCAGATATAGAAGATGGTTGGGCAGAAGTTCAATCTCCTCGTAAATCTAAAATCTCAAATGAGATTTTAGAACCTTCAAAACACCAACTTTTTTTCTCAAAAGAGAAAAGAAGAGGTAAAACAGCAACACTTGTTGGTGAATTTAAACTCAAAAAAGATGAAGTAAATTCAATACTAAAAAGTTTAAAAAAACAACTTGGATGTGGCGGAACTTTTAAAGATGGTTTTATGGAATTTCAAGGTGATATAAAGGATAAAATCAGACCTCTGCTTGTTGAAAAAAACTTCAAATTTAAACAAAAACATTAACACTTAATATAATCATAATTATATTAAGTGCTACTTATATTCACATATTTCTACTAAATAAATATAATTTAATATAAAAAACTTTTTTTCTTATAAATCAAGCTTCTTTAAAACTATAAAGTGATAGTATTTAACTGTTAATGGACACCTTAACAAAAAATTAAGTTTTGAGCAAAAGTTAAATTTGCTCAGTTCAAAAATAATAAATAGGAGAAAATATGTCACTTTCAAGAAGAGAATTTCTGAAAAGTTCAGCAGCAGCTAGTGCAGCAGCAGCTATCGGTATGAATGTACCATCAGAGTTAGAAGCTAGTGCTAATGCAGCCGAAGCTGGTTGGAGATGGGATAAGGCAGCTTGTCGTTTCTGTGGTACTGGTTGTGGTATTATGATGGCTACTAAAAATGGTAAAATTGTTGCTGTTAAGGGAGACCCTGCAGCTCCAGTAAATCGTGGTCTTAACTGTATTAAAGGTTATTTTAATGCTAAGATTATGTATGGTGCAGATAGACTTACTCAACCACTTTTAAGAGTTGATGCAAATGGTAACTTTGATAAAAAAGGTAAATTTGCTCCAGTATCTTGGAAAAGAGCTTTTGATGAGATGGAAATTCACATCAGAAAAGCACTTAAAGCTAGTGGTCCTGAGGGTGTAGCAGTATTTGCTTCTGGTCAATATACTGTTATGGAAGGTTATGCAGCTCAAAAGATGATGAAAGGTGGATTCCGTTCAAATGCAATTGATCCTAATGCTCGTCACTGTATGGCATCAGCAGTTGTTGGTTTTTACCAAACATTTGGTATAGATGAGCCATCTGGTTGTTATGATGATATCGAACTTACTGATACTGTTGTATCTTGGGGTTCAAATATGGCAGAGATGCACCCTATACTTTGGTCTCGTGTAACAGATAGAAAACTTTCTGATCCTGATCGTGTAAAAGTTATCAATATGTCAACTTATAGACATAGAACTTCAGATTTAGCTGATATTGAGATTATTTTTTCACCAAATACTGACCTTGCTATGTGGAACTACATCGCTCGTGAGATAGTATATAACAACCCTGATGCAATCGATTGGGACTTCTTAAAGAAAAATATTATATTTGCAGCATCTCCTGTAAATATGGGTTATGGTATGAGAAGAGCTGGTGAAAAATCAGTTACTCCTGTAAGACCTGATGGTTCAGCAGGTAAATACTCAGCTAAAGAGATGGAAACAATCAACCATGAAATGGTACATAAAGTTTCAGCTAAAGAAGCACCTGCACTTGAACCATATGGTTATAAAGAGGGTGACGATATGGTTAATAAACCAGCTGGTCTTAAGCACTGGGAAATCTCTTTTGAAGAGTATAAAAAATTCTTAGCTCCTTATACACTTGATTATGTAGCAAAAATCGCAAAAGGTGATCCAGATGAGCCGTTAGAGCAATTCAAAGAAAAACTACAAACTTTAGCAAACCTTTACATAGAAAAAGGTAGAAAAGTTGTATCTTTCTGGACTATGGGTATGAACCAACACACTCGTGGTACTTGGGTAAATACACTTTCTTACAATGTTCACTTTATGCTTAACAAACAAGCACTTCCAGGTTCTGGTGCATTCTCGCTAACTGGTCAACCATCAGCTTGTGGTACTGCTCGTGAAGTTGGTACTTTCTGTCACCGTCTTCCTGCTGACTTGATGGTTAAAAACCCTAAACACAGAGCTATTACTGAGAAAAAATGGTATATTCCAAATGGAACACTAAACCCTGTTGGTAACCAACACATTATGAAAATCCACCGTGATATTGAAGATGGTGTTGTTAAGTTTGCATGGGTAAATGTTTGTAATGCTTATCAAGATAGTGCATCTGCAAAACACTGGATTAAAGCTGCAAGAACTATGGACAACTTCATTGTAACTTCTGATGGTTACCCTGGTATATCTGCTATGGTTTCTGACTTAGTTTTACCATCTGCTATGATTTATGAAAAATGGGGTGCTTATGGTAATGCTGAGCGTCGTACACAACACTGGAGACAACAAGTTCTTCCTGTAGGTAATGCTATGAGTGATACTTGGCAATGGGTTGAACTTTCAAAAAGATTTACTGTTGAAGATTTATGGGGTCCTTACACTCTTAGAAATGGTGTTAAACTTGCTGATGTTCGTGCTGAAGCTGAGAAGATGGGTTACAGCAAAGATACAACTATGTTTGAGATTCTTTATGCTAATGAAAGAGCAAAATCTTACAAAGTTGATTTAGATAGCTTCCCTCAAAAAGGTTATGACAATACTGAGTGTATTGGTGATAGCCGTAATGTTAAAGGTGAAAATGGAGAAGTATTTAAAGGTTATGGTTTCATGCTACATGAGTACCTATTTGAAGAATATGCTTCATTTGGTCGTGGTCATGGGCATGACTTGGCTCCATTTACAACTTATCATAAAGTTCGTGGACTTAAATGGCCAGTTGTTGATGGTAAAGAGACTTCTTGGAGATTTAATGTTAAGTATGACCCTTATGCAGCTTACCATGCAAAAGAAAATGGTAGAGGTTCAACTCATGCATTTTATGGTCCACTAGCTAAAGCACTAAGTCAAGGTAACCTACTAGGTATCACTGACAAGAAAAAGAAACCATTAACAGACAAAGCAAAAATCTTTGCTCGTCCATATATGGATCCACCAGAAATGCCAGATGAAGAATACGATACTTGGTTATGTACAGGTCGTGTACTTGAGCACTGGCACTCTGGAACTATGACTATGCGTGTACCTGAACTTTTCCGTGCAGTACCTGAAGCATTATGTTATATGAATCCTAAAACTGCTGAAGAAAAAGGTCTAAAACAAGGTGATCTTTGTTGGGTTGAATCTCGTCGTGGTAAAGTAAAAGCTCACGTTGAAACTCGTGGTAGAAATAGACCTCCTCGTGGTTTAGTATTTGTTCCATGGTTTGATGAGAAAGTATTTATAAACAAAGTTTGTCTTGATGCGACTTGTCCTCAGTCAAAACAAACAGATTATAAAAAATGTGCAGTAAAAATTTACAAAGCATAATCTAAAGGGGGTGAACTGTCTTGAGCAGTATTAATCCTCAAAAAGAAGAAAGAAAAATGAAAAAAGAACCTGAAAGTGATAGAAGAAAATTTATCTTAAATATGGCTAGAGGTGTTGGTATAGCTACCCTTAGTGGATTTATATGGAGTGCTTATGTTGATGAAGCTAAAGCTTCTCAACTAACACTTCGCCCACCTGGTGCATTAAAAGAGGAAGATTTCTTAAAAACTTGTATCAAGTGTGGACTTTGTGTTGAGGCTTGTCCTTACGATACACTATTACTTGCTAAACCAGGTGATGACAAACCTCTAGGAACACCTTATTTTATTCCTAGAGATGTCCCTTGTTATATGTGTACAGATATACCTTGTGTACCAGTATGTCCTACTGAAGCACTAGATAAAAATAGTCTTATGACTGATGGTAAACTTGATATAAATATCGCAGATATGGGTGTTGCTGTTATAGATGACCAAAGTTGTATAGCTTTTTGGGGTATTCAGTGTGATGCTTGTTATAGAGCTTGTCCAATTTTAGGTGAAGCTATAACTGTAGAGTATTCTAAAAATGAAAGAACTGGAAAACATGCATTTTTAAAACCTATAGTTCATGCTGATAAATGTACTGGTTGTGGTATGTGTGAACAAGCTTGTGTAACTGAAAAGGCAGCTATTTTTGTTCTTCCTAGAGAAGTAGCTCTTGGTCGTGCAGGTGATTACTACATAAAAGGTTGGGATAAAGATGATGAGAAAAGGCTTAAAAATGCCAAAGAGATTAAAACAACAACTGAGATAAGTAAACGAAAAGCACAAGATAAATTAAATGGCGACTTTTTGGAGGATATGTATTGATGAAAACTCTATGGAATAATTATCGTTATTTGATTCTAAGAAGGATAAGTCAGATATCTATCTTAGTGTTGTATTTTGGAGCTAATGCTTGGGGTTGGAAAATTCTTCAAGGTAACCTTAGTTCATCAAAAATTCTAGGTCTTATACCTATGAGTGACCCTTATGCTGTATTGCAAATGCTTTTTGCTGGTGCTGTTTTAGCAGGTGATTTACTTTTAGGTGTAGCTATTATTGTTGTATTTTATATGCTTATAGGTGGTCGTGCATTTTGTAGCTGGGTTTGCCCTATAAATATGATAACAGATTTAGCTAACTATCTAAGAGAAAAAACTGGTATAAACAAAGTAAAAGGTATAAAACAACCAGCTTCAAGAAACTTAAGATACTGGGTCTTAGGTCTAAGCTTAATTATCTCAACACTTATGGGTGTTGCAGCTTTTGAGTTTATATCACCTATATCTATGGTTCATAGAGGTATTGTATTTGGTTTAGGTTTTGGATGGGCTGCTATGCTTGTCATTTTTCTTTTTGATTTGTTTGTTCTAAAAAATGGATGGTGTGGGCATATCTGTCCTCTTGGTGGATTTTACTCTATCATAGGTAGATTTAGCCTTATAAGAGTTCATCATGATGCTGAAAAATGTACAGGGTGTATGGACTGTAAAGTTGTATGTCCAGAAAATCAAGTGCTTTCTATGATAAATAAAGAAAGTTTACCTGTTTTATCTGGTGAGTGTACAAACTGTGCAAGATGTATAGAAGTATGTAATGATGATGCTTTAGGTTTTAGTATAAAAAACCTTTCAAAAAATAATAAAACGGGAGAGTAATATGAAAACAATTAGTAAGATAACACTAGGTTTAGTAACTGCTTCAATGCTTTTTGTTGGTTGTGGTAACGATGCTACACCTGCAAAAAAAGAGGTAGTAAAACCAACAATCAGTGAAGAATCTTTGGGTCTTAGAAAGGTATCTCTTTTTGAAGAAGATAAAGCTGTAGCTCCAAGAAAAACTGCATATTCTACTGCTTATGCAGGTGGAAGTAAAAAGATAAACAGAGCATTTCAAGATGCTCCACCTATGATTCCTCACGATACAACTGGTATGCTACCAATTAAAATAAATGATAACCAATGTTTAGGTTGTCACTTACCAGATGTAGCTCCAACAGTTGGTGCTACTTCAATCCCACCATCACACTTTACAAACTTCAGACCTGCTTCTGTAGCTGTAAAAGGTGAAAATACATCAAGTGAAAAACTAGCTCATATATCTATTAAAAAAGAGAATAAACTTGTTGGTGCTAGATTTAACTGTTCACAATGTCATGCTCCTCAGTCTGATACTCCATTAGCTGTAAAAAACAACTTTAAACCAGAGTATTTAGATGCAGATGGTGCACATAAGTCAGGTTGGAGAGGTGCTAGAATGCTTGAGGGTTTAAATACTCAAGAAAGTGTAAAATAACCATGGAAAGAAGGGAGCTTTTTAGCTTTCTTTCTTCCCCTATAAAAGGGAAAAAAGAAGATAAAGAGATTATAATCAGACCACCATATTTTGATAATGAAGATGCTTTTGCTAGAGAGTGTTCTAACTGTGATGGATTATGTAGCAGTTCCTGTCAAGAGCAAATTATAATTATACAAGATGATAAAACACCTAAAATTGACTTTTCAAAAAGTGGATGTACCTATTGTGATGATTGTGCTAATGCTTGTGAAAAAGGTGTTTTATCTTTAGAATTTAAAAAAAATATACTTTCTGATATAGTTATAAACCAAACAACTTGTATGAGTTGGAGTGGTGTTATGTGTTTTTCTTGTAAAGACCCTTGTTTAGAAGATGCCATAGAGTTTAAAGCGATGTTTATGCCAACCATAAATCAAGATAAATGTACATCATGTGGTTTTTGCATCAGCAGATGCCCATCTTATGCTATAGATATAAAGGATAAAAATGTTCAACCCTCTTAAAATAATAGCTGTACTTATACTAAGTACAACCCTATTTAGTTCAACTGTTATAAAACCAACTAAAAGTTTTGATGCTGGTGGTTCTGTTGTAGATATGGTTAGATATAAAGATAAACTTTATGTTTCAACAACTGAAAGTATTGTAAGTGTATTTAAACTCGGAAGTTTTAAAAAGCTCAATGTTATAAAACTACCAAAGATAAAAGATTTTATGGGAAATACTATTGAAACAAAGATATACTCTGTTGATGTTTTAGATGATAAAATTCTTATTTTATCTCAAGGTGAGCATGGTTTTAGAAACATAGAGTTACATAATGATGGGAAATTTAATTCTATAATTTCGGTAAAAGATAAACTTTATATTGCAAAAGCAAAGTTTTTAGATAAAGATAACATTATATTTGCTTTATTGGGTAACGATATCATCTCATACAATATAAAAACAAAAAAAAGAAACTGGACTAAACAGGCATCTGGTTCTAAGTTTTCAAATTTTGTTTTAAATGAAGACAAAAGTGAAATTGTTATTTGCGATGAAAGTGGTGATTTGAAGATAATGGATACAAAAACAGGAAAAATAAAAAAAGTTTTAGCAAATCAAAACTTAGATAATGTTTTTCAAGCTGATTATAAAAATGGTATCATCATAACAGCTGGTCAAGATAGAAGAAGTGTTGTTTATAATCTAAAAACAAACTCTTCTTATTATAAAGCTACAAACTTTTTAATTTATAGTGCTGGTTTATCTCCAGATGGTAAAATTGCAGGATTTGCTAATGATGAAGATAATGATGTTACAATTTTCAACACCCAAACAAAGAAAAAGATAGCTGTTTTAGGTGATAATAAGATGACAATTACAAATATCTTATTTTTAAATGAAAAAGAGGTTATCATCTCAAGTGACGATAGAATTATAAATTATTATAAACTAAAATAAAAGGATTAAGATGAATATATCTAGTATAGTAGTTCAAACACTACCAAAGTATGTAGAAGAGGTTGTAGAAAATCTAAAAAATTGTGATGCCTGTGATTATCATCTACACGATGAAAAAGGTCGTATTATCATAACTATAGAGGGTGATGGTGTATCTCAAGAGTTGGAAAAACTAAGAGTTATAGAGGCTATTCCACATGTTATAGCTGCTGATATGCAAATGGCTTATAGTGAAGATGAGTTAGATGAGCATATGGAAGTTATAAATAAGCGTGATGTAGTACCTAAAATACTTCAAGATACAGATAGTGTTGATGTTGATAAAGTTGTTTACAATGGTGACTTGAAAAAAAGAGATGATTTACTAGCATTTACAAAAGAGTTTGATGCAGCAAAAGAGAGAGAAGAATAAAATGTCAGTTATTTTTGAAGCAACTATAAAAATGAATGATAACCTAGAGTGGTTCATAGAAGTAAAAGATACTGTTGATGGTAGAATTGAAAATTGTTCAGATTTGGATGAATTTTCAAAAAAAGTTGAAGAGTTAGGTGAAGATTACGGTGGTCATGTAGATGAAGTTAGATGGGGCAAAGACGATAATGTCCCAGAACAAGTTATAGATGAGTTAAGAGTAAAGATGGCAGAACACAGAGCTGCCATAGAGGAACAAACGGGTAGTAACATCACTCCTGTAGCTGTAAAAAAAGATGAAGCTGAAGACTAGTATATGCCAGTAGCTCAAGCAATAAATACAGATACTTACTTAGAACCTGAAGAGATACAAAAGCATTTAGAAAATGTTGAGTATATCATTATGGCTACACCAGCACCTAGCCATTTTAAAGATACACCTATACATTTTACTATATTTTTAAACACACAAGATGAGTTTCCTCAGGATATAAAAAATGCTATACTCGACAAATTTTGTGATGAAAACTCTATAACAAATCCAACTGAGGTTATGAGTCAACTTATGCCTGTTGGATTTGGAAAAAGTGTTCAAGATACACCGATGCCAATACTTCTAGTAAAACCAGAAGACCAAAAAAGCATCCCTTATGTTGTTATGCATGTTATAGATTTTCTAGGTGATAGCGACAAATTTTATGAAGCTAAACAAGAGGGACTTACAGGATGGAGTTATAGCTACGACAAATAGCTATAATCTATCTAACTCTTTTATGATATCTATAGAAAGGTTTTCAAATCCATCTTCTGTAACTAAGATATCATCCTCTATCCTTATACCTATACCTCTATATTTTTTAGGAATAGATTTATCATCTTTATCAAAATAAAGTGCTGGTTCTATAGTTAAAACCATACCTTTTTGAAGTGCTATCTCTTTATCTTTTTTATCTTTATATGGACAATCATCATGAACATCAAGTCCCATCCAATGCCCTATTCCATGTGGATAATAAACCTTATGCTTTTGTTTTTTGATAAGTTTTTTTGTTTTACCTTTTAGTATCCCTAACTTTACCATACCATCAACTAAAAGTTCTTCACTTTTTTTATGTAAATCACTTCTTAATACATTTGGTTTTACCATAGATATAATCTCTTTTTCAACTTCTAAAACCAAGTTATATATATCTTTTTGAGCCGAAGTAAAATGAGTATTTACAGATATAGTTCTTGTTATATCGCTTGCATAGTACTCAAACTCACAACCAGCATCTATAAGGATTAAATCACCATCTTTTAATTGTTGATTATTTGATATATAATGAAGTGTATTTGCTGAGTTTCCACTTGCAACTATGGATGTATAAGCATCACTATATGCTAAATTTTTCTTAAATACATACTCTAATTCTGCTTGTATCTCTTGTTCATTTTTACCTACTTTATCCATCTTCATAACTCTATGATGAGCCTCTTTTGTTATAGATACTGCTTTTTTTATAAGTTTTATCTCTGCATCTGATTTTATAAGTCTCATAAGAGATATATCTTTGGCAATATTTTTATAACTATATAAATCTTTTGAATACTGCATTAAAGTTTGTATGTTTTTTCCATCTGTTTTAAAATCATAATACAATGTATGAGTATCTTTTAGATACTTTTTTAACTTAATTTCAAACTCATTAACTAAATAAACTTCATCAACTAAAAATCTTTCTTTAGCCTTTTTAACACCTAGTCTTTTACCATTCCATAACTCCTCTTGCTTGTCTTTTTTATATACAAACAATATAGTCTTAACTTTTTTCCCTTTTTTAACAAACATTAAAACAGAATTATCCTCTTTAAAACCTGTCAAATAGTAAAAATGGCTATCTTGTCTAAATGGATACTGTGTATCATTTGACCTTGTTTTATAACTAGCACTAAAGATAACAGCTAATGAATTTTTAGATAGTTTTTTAGTTAAAGTATCTCTTCTTTGTTTGTATTCATCTTCTAAAATCATCTCTCAACCTTTTTAAACCAATCTATACTCTCATACAATACAGATGCCAAAGCTTCACTAAGAGTCTCTACCCCACCATTTGCATCCAGTGTTTTTACTTTTTGCTTTTTATAAAAACTTTTTGTCTCTAATAATTTGTTAGTTTTTGCATCCAATACACTAAAAGTTATAGCAACTTCAACATAGGAACTATCTAAAGTATTATTAAAATGTTGAATAAACTTTTCTATATATGTCTCTAGTATCAAATCACTCTTAGCTCTTGAGTTTGTAATTTGAACACTTTTAAAAATCCCAGAATCTTTTAAAGCTTTTACTATTTCAGCATTTATCGCATAGTTAGGAGAAGAAGACCACATAGACTTTGAATACTCATATATTTTATTTTTACCTTGCATATAATTCATATTTAATGTTTTTAATTTTGTAGATGAAAAACTACTTAAAACTTTTATACTTTTTTTAGGAATATTACCACCTACAGTTTTATTAACAGAATGAACAGATAAAGTATATTCTGTTATGGGTGGCTTCACTTCAACTATGGAACAACCAATAAAAATAAAACCTACCAATATACCTATAAAGTATTTCATATCTTATTCTCCTGGAGCTTTTTTAATTTTTTCTTGTCTATACAATACATCTGATGGACTCCTGTCATACTTGTCTAAAGTATCTTCTATCTTAATCATCATATTTTGCATTTCAAGCATAGTGTTATTTATAGTTGGTATGATATTTTCTGATATCTCTTTTATATTAAATTCCCCACCCGCTATAGCTCTTTTAAACTCATCCATAGAATCACTTATACCTAAATAGCTATTTTGTATAGAATCAAATGATGTTGAAATATTGTCTTCCCAACTTACAGAATCATCTAAAAACTTATCTACATTTAGTATTAATGCATCTATTTTTTTAGTGGTAGAGTTTAAATTTTTTGCTGTTGATTGTAAGTTTTTTATAGTTTCATCATCTAGTAATTTATCTAGTTTTTCCATAAAAGAAGCACTATTTTTTAACATCAAAGAGAATTGTTTTTGATTCTCATCGTTTAACAAATGATTTGTTTTTACCAATGTTTCAGTAAGACCATCAGTAACACCACCAAATGATGTTTCTAATTTTATAAATAGTGATGGAGTACTTTTAATAACTGGGTACTTTTCAGAATTTTTTACTGTTAAAGCTTTCGATGAACCCATTTTATTTAAACTCAAGTTTATATAACTAAGACCTGTTATCCCCTGAGAAGTAAGTTTTGCTACTGTATTTTCCTGTATAGGCGTAGTTTTCAAAATATTAACCAAAACATCTATTTGTTCAGAATTTTTTGGATTTATAGAAAGCTTTGTCACTTTTCCAACTTCTATACCTCTATACTTTACAGAAGCATCTATATTTAATCCTAAAACTGATTCATCAAAACGGATAAGGTATTTTTTCATCTGTTGTTCATCTGCAGGTTTTAATAACCAATACGAAAAACCAAGCATTAAAAATATTCCAACAAGAACTAAAAAACCAACTAAAGTATAATTTACCTTATTATTCATAACTTTCTCCAAAAAAAGTTTGTATAAACTTACTATCTATAGATGAAATATTATCCAATGCACCTTCATATACTATCTTTTTTTCATCTATTATCGCTGCTCTATCAACGGTATCATTTATAGACCTTAAATCATGTGATACCATAACTATAGTCAAACCAAGTAACTCTCTAAGCTTTAATATTAAAGCATCGAAATCTCTAGCAGATATTGGGTCAAGTCCACTTGTTGGTTCATCTAAAAAAAGAAGTTTAGGATCCATCGCCAATGCTCTTGCAAGTCCAGCTTTTTTTTTCATACCACCACTTATCTCAGATGGAAAAAGATTTGCATCTGAGAGTTTTAATCCAACTATATCTATCTTAAACTTTACTATCTCATCTATCATCTTTTTAGATAAATCTGTATATTCAAAAAGTGGTAAAGCTATATTTTGAGCGATACTAAGTGATGAAAACAATGCACCAGCTTGAAACAAAACACCCCATTGTTGTCTTAACTTTTGAGCATTTTTATGTGTGATTTTAGTAACATCATAACCTAAAACCTCTAAACTACCAGATTGTATTTCTTGAAGCATAACCATCTCTCTAAGAAGAGTTGTTTTACCACATCCACTAGGACCTAAAAGTCCAAATATCTCACCCTTATTTATACTAAAGTTAAGACCGTTATGAACAATTTTTTCACCAAATACAGTTTTTACACCTTGTGCTTTTATAACTACACTCACTATATCCCCAAGTTTGTAAAAGCTATAGAAAAAACAGCATCAC
Source organism: Helicobacteraceae bacterium (assembly GCA_027068615.1). Classification (GTDB taxonomy): domain Bacteria; phylum Campylobacterota; class Campylobacteria; order Campylobacterales; family Sulfurimonadaceae; genus Sulfurimonas. Next base: position 13,008 of record JAMOQV010000167.1, read on the forward strand.
AAATTATTACAGCAAATATAGACTCAACTACACTTTTTGTAGTATTAAAACCTATACTTTGTGTATCATCTTTTACCATTAAACCTCTATATATACCGATAGAAGCTATTAAAAATGCAAAAAATGGACCTTTTATAATTCCTATATAAAAATGTTTTATATCTATCACTTCATTAAATCTACTTAAAAATAACTCTGTTGAGATAGATAAATCTATATTTGAGATTATCATACCACCAAAAATAGCCATCATATCTGATAAAAATATAAGTAAAGGCATAGCTATCATCAAAGCTATAATACGGGGTAAAACTAAAAAAGCAAAAGGGTCAAAACCCATAGTTTTCATAGCATCCAACTCTTGAGTTATTTTCATAGCACCTATTTGTGCTGTGTAAGCTGAACCACTTCTACCTGCAATAACGATAGCTGTTATAAGTGGGGATAACTCTCGAAATATAGATATACCTAACATATCAACTATAAATATATTTGCACCATAAAGTTTTAACTGATAAGCAGACTGATAAGCGACAACCAAACCTATCAAAAAACTTGTTATAGATATGATAACAAAAGCTTTTATAGCACTCTCATTTATCTCAAAAAATATCTCACGAAATCTTATACTTTTAGGAGAAATAATATACTTTAAAAATGCTACAAATACAAGTCCAAAAAATTCTATAAAAGATATAAAATCTTTATATCTTAAAACAAGATTTTTTCCAAAATCACCTAAAAAACTATTCTTTTGTTCCATATAAACATTAGAATAAGTACTGTTTTTAGTTAATTTTAATGTATCTAAAATAATTTTATTATCACAAATAATATTTAGTATTTTAGGCTTAGAGAGAAAATCTTTTTCTAATGAATTTATAAATATAGCACTTGCAGTATCTAAAAACTCTAAATTTGACATATCCAAATTCACAGTTTTTACATTTGTTAATTTAAAATCAGATATCTGTTTTTCATATTTTGAGATTAAATATAGGTCAAACTTTCCATAAAATTTTATGGAAAGTTCAGTATTTTGAAGAGTTATTTCTAAATGAGATTTAACCATTAATTACTAAAAATCTCTTTCTAATAATTTATTTACTTTTAGTATTGTTATAATTCTATCTTCTTGTTTACCAACACCCTCAATCATAGTATCATCACCGATTAATGTATCAGGTGCTGGACCAATATTTTCTCTTTTAATTCTTATAGCCATAGTAAGTCTATCTATGATGAAACCTGCTATATCATCACCATTTTTCATAACGATAAAACGAGTATTTTCATCATGTTTTTGTTCTCTTAGACCAAATTTTAAACGAAGGTCAATTAAAGGTATAACTGAACCCCTCATATTAAATACACCCTTAACATAAGCAGGTACTTGAGGAACTCTAGTCCAAGTAAAAGGCTTTATAATCTCTTGAATAGATAAAATAGGCACAGCATATTCTTCTTCACCGATAATAAATCCAACTAACTGAACTATATCATCACTATGATCATTTAGTTCTTCATCCTGTTGTGCAGCTTGTTTCTCAATAACTTGTTTTAACTTATCACTCATTACTTACTCCCCTGCTTTAAAATTTAAAATTAATATTTCTAGATACAACACTAGATAGATAATCAGCAGAATATGGCTTAGTAATATATTCAACCATACCAGACTCAACTCCACGCATACGATCAGACTTACCTGTTCTTGAAGTAACAGCAATAAGAGGTAAGTTTTTATACTTATTGTATTTTTTAATCTCTGATGCAAGAGTATATCCATCCATACGAGGCATCTCTATATCAATAAGCATTGCATCAAAATTATGAGTACCATCTTTAAGTTTTGTAAGAGCATCTTGACCATCAACAGCTTCAACCAAACTTACACCCAATTCAGACAATGCTTTAGTCATAATCATCCTATCTGTTTTAGAATCATCAACAATCATTATCGTATAATCACTTGGAGAATTTTTCTCTTTTTTAGCTCCTAAACTATCTGAATTCTCTGAAATCATAGATGTAGCTTTTACTTTTCTAGCCATCTCCATAAGTGCAACAACATCAACGATAAGTGTAACACCACCATCACCTCTTATTGTAGCACCAGCGATACCCTCTATACCTTTTAAGTACTCTCCAAGAGATTTAATAACTATCTCCTCTTGACCAACAAGGGTATCAACAAGAAGTCCTAGTTTTTGAGCTCCAACACCAAGAACAACAACATAAACATATTCACCACCCTCCATAATTCGCTCTACTTCAAAAATATCACCAATATGAACCAATGATAAAACATCATCACGAAGTCTCATAACATTTTTACCTTCAACTGTATATATCTCATCTATAGATATTCTTACAGTTTCCATAACTGATGCAAGTGGTATAGCATAAGTCTCCTCTTGAACACCAACTAAAAGTGCTTGAATAATAGCAAGAGTAAGAGGAATTTTTAGTTTTATAGTAGTTCCAACACCAACTTCACTCTCAATATCTATAATACCATTTAGTTTTTCGATATTTGTTTTTACAACATCCATACCAACACCACGACCACTAACATTTGTTACAGCAGCAGCAGTTGAAAAACCAGGCTTAAAGATAAGTGCAAAAGCATCCTTATCACTCATAGTATCAGCTTCTTTTTCTGTGATAAGACCTTTTTCTATACATCTATCTTTTAGCATATTTGCATCAAGACCTTTACCATCATCATCTATCTGAATAACGATTTGGTTACCTTCATTATAAGCTTTTAAAGATATAGTACCCATTTCTGGTTTACCAGCAGCAATCCTAACATCAGGCACTTCAATACCATGGTCACAAGAGTTTCTAATAATGTGAACAAGAGGATCACCGATCTCTTCAACAATAGATTTATCAAGTTCTGTTTCCTCTCCAGAGATTTGTAAATCAATCTTTTTGTTAAGTTCACGAGACAAATCTCTAATCATTCTAGGAAATTTGTTAAAAACCTTACCAACTGGTAACATTCTTGTTTTCATAACAGCGATTTGTAAGTCAGTTGTAACAAGAGAAACGATAGACACTACTTGATTTAACTCTTCTAAAAACTCTTCACCCTCATATCTATCTTCCATATCATCATTTATCTTGATAAGTCTGTTTTTAGCAAGAACTAATTCTCCGATAAGGTTCATAAGGTGATCAAGTCTTTTTACATCAACACGGATAGTCTGTTCAGGTGCAACTTGTTTTTTTGCAGGGGCTGCTGCTTTTGCTCCCCCTGCTGATTTAGCTGAAGCAGTTGCTTTTTTAGGTGTAGGAGTTGTTTTGGCAACAGGTGCTGGAGTTGATTCTTTTTTAGGCTCTGCTTTTGGTGCTTCATCTGGTGATGGTGGTGGAGCTGGAACATCTTCACCTGCTGCAATTCTTGCTTCCCTTTTAGCTTTATCTTCTGCTTGTCTTTGAGCTAAAAGTTTAGCTATCTCTTTTTCAACTTCATCATCACTCATATTTTCATAATCTGGTTCATCATCAGATTCACTAGAAGATTCAGTCTCTTCTTTAGGCTCTTCTTTTACTGGCTCTGGTTCTGGTTCTGGCTCTTTTACAGCTGGAGTTTCAACCTCTGTACCACTACCACCATTATCAATAGCATCAAGTCTTGCTACACAACCAGATACATCTATACCAGCATCAGAACTTGTATCACGAATAGTTTCCAATAGCTCTTTCATCAAATCTATAGATTCTAAGATAACATCCATAATCTCAGGTGTGATAACTAATTCACCATGACGAGCTTTATTTAAAATATTTTCCATATGGTGTGTCAAGTGAGTTAAAACATCCATATTTAAGAATGATGAAGCACCCTTAATTGTGTGAGCAACTCTAAATATACCATTTAAAAGCTCTAAATCCTCAGGATTTGATTCTAATTCAACTAAATCTTCATCTAACTTTTCAACGAGTTCAAAAGACTCAACTAAAAAGTCCTGCAATATCTCTTCAAATTCATCCATATTTATACTCCTATCTTAGTTTGTATGAGCACGAACAACACGTGCTACTTCATCGTAAAATTCACCACCTTGGAATTTAACTAAATAACCTTCTCCACCAGCTTCAATCCCTCTTGATTCACTAAAGTGATCACTTATAGATGAGTTAAAAACAATTGGAATATCTTTAAATCTTATATCATCTTTAGCATTTGCAGCAAAATGAAAGCCATCCATTTTAGGCATCTCAACATCAGAAATAATTATTTTTAAATGCTTAGATATATCTTCACCGTATCTACTGTAAAGTTCATCTAACTTATCCAATCCCTCTTGACCATCACCCGCTTCAATAACTTCAAAGCCCATTTTTTTAAGTGCTTCTTTTACTATCTTTCTTGCAGTTGAACTATCGTCAAGAACAAGTGCGATACCACTAAATTCATCTTTAATATGCTCTCCATCATCATTAATATCTGGTTCATAAAGACCTAAGTCCATAACAACACTCTCAAGATCAAGGATAAGCAATACACTATCACCCTCTATCTTAGTAACACCAGTTATCTTACTACTATCCATACCTGGTGCTGAACTAGCAAATGTTGATGGTTCTATATCACTCCATGAAATTCTTCTAATTCTCTTAGTATCATGAACTATAAAACCTATAAGAACATTATTAAATTCTGTAATAATCACTTTAGCATTTAAAGCAGCCTCTTCAGGTTCTTCAACACCCATCCATTTTGCTAAATTTACAACAGGGATTACAACATCACGAAGGTCAAATATACCCTCTATAAATTCTGGTGTACCTGGAAGTTCTGTAAGTACAGGAATTTTAATGATTTCACGAACTTTAGAAACATTGACACCATATATACCTTCATATATACGATCCCCCTCTTTTTTTAAAATTCTAAAATCAACAAGTTCCATTTCATTTGAACCAACTTTTAGTCCATCATCATGATGTGCCATTAACATCTCCTTTGAGATAAATCTCTTCCATTAACTCTAAATCTTCAGATGATTTTACACTAAAATATCTTTGATTGCAAGCAAAAGAAGGTAAGTTTATATATAAAAATTCATCAAACTTAACATTTTTATTCTGATGAAAATGTCCTTCTATAAAATAATCACACCTATATCTACCAACTATTCGTTTAGATATATACTCTTTAAAGCCACTAAACTTAAAACAATCATCTTTTTTATTTAGATATATATTTAACTCTTTTATAATTTTATTGTCTAAAAGATTATTTATAATATTTAAACAGTAAAGTACTGTTTTATCCCTAATAATAGCAGTATAAAGCTTATAAGAAAAAGAAGAATGAATATCCCCATGAGCTATAAAAACTTTTTTAGAGTTATAGTTACACTCTAATGGTTGCTTTGAAATAGATATAATCTTAATCTTTGGAAAAATATTTGTAAGATTAAAATCATGATTTCCCTCTAAGTATATTATATCAATATCATTAGAAATATCATTTAGTAAATCTACCATATCTTTGTTTGTATCCTGTGTAGAATCTACACCACCAAACAAAGCATCAAATATATCTCCAAAAAGTATAAGTTGAGTTGGATTTAGTTTTTTAGACTTTATATCTTGTAAAAAATCAAACAGTTCTAATCTAAAATCTGAATAGTGTGCATCTCCTATAAGAAATGCACCACTTTTGATACTAAGGGACATAAGCTATATTTGGTATCCCTGCATCTTCACTAAGAGACATCATAAGATTTGCATTTACAATAGCTTGTGAAGATGCTCCTCTCATAAGATTGTCAATAGCTGAAGATATAAAAAGCATATTGCCTTTTTGTTTAACATAAATATCACAAAAGTTAGTTCCAGCTACATTTTTCATATCTACTGGTTTTTTACTAACTCTTACATATATATCATTTTTATAATAATCACTCAACACTTCATAAGCATCAAAATCAGCACTAACTTGTATATATATAGAAGATATCATACCTCTAGTCAAAGGTATAAGATGGGGAACAAAGTTTACCTCATCAAAATCAACTCCTAACTTTTGAGCTATCTCAGGTGCATGTCTATGCATCAATGGATTGTAAGCGAAAAGATTATCATTTACATTTACAAAGTGTGTTACATCACTCAACTTTTTACCTGCACCACTTACACCTGTCTTTGCATCTATGATGATAGGTGTATTTGCAACTCTTTTATTCATAAAAGGTAATAGACCTAATATAGCAGAGGTTGGAAAACATCCAGGATTTGCTACAAGAGAAGCTTCTTTTAGTTGTTCACGATTTAACTCTGGTAATCCATAAACAACATTATTTAAGTTATCTATATCTGTATGTGTTGTATAAAACTCTTCATATATATCCAATGGTAATCTATAATCAGCAGATAGATCAACAATTTTTACACCAAACTCCATAAGTGGTTTTACAAATGCCATAGCTGTTTTATGTGGAAGTGCTAAAAATACAAGTTCACACTCATCTGCTATATCTTTAGCATCTGCTTTTTTAACCTCTTTTTCATAAACACCTAACAAAGATGGATGCAACTCACTTGTAGTTGTTTCCCCCTCAGAGTTAGCTATATAAGTTAGCTCAAAATTTGGATGGTTTATAAGAATTTTTAAAAGTTCTAAGCCTGTATATCCACTAGCTCCAACTATACCTACTTTTATACTTTTCATAACTTATTTACACTCAAACACAATATCTTGGTATTTTACTTCTTCTATCTCGAACTCTTTTTCTCCACCTGGTAATCTCATCTTACACTCATCACCCTCCTCTTTTCCAAGAAGTTGTTTAGCTAAAGGTGAATGAAAAGAGATAAGACCTATATCTGGATTTGATTCACAACCACCAACTATAGTATAAGTAACCTCTTCATCAGTATCCAAATCAGTTAAAACAACAGTTGAACCAAAACTAACTTTTGAGTGTTCAAGCTCAGTTGGGTCAACGATCTTTGAACAAGCTATAAGCTCTTGAAGTTCAGTCAAACGGTTATCTATGTTTTTTTGCATCTCTTTTGCTGCATGGTATTCTGCATTTTCTTTTAAGTCACCATGTTCTAATGCTTCTTCTATATCTTTTACAGTTTGAGGTCTTTTAACCTCTTTTAGTTCTTTTACTTCTGCTTGTAGTTTTTCATAACCAAACAGTGTCATTGGTTCTATTCTTTGCATTATATTTCCTTTTTATTATTTTAATTATTTGGCAGTTATAAACTGGTCATTTAGTTTTGATATAGTTAGTTTAGAATGTTTTACCAAATCATCTAACACTTTTAAATTCTTTTTATTCCAGCTTTTTAACTTATGTAAAAATAAAGGTTTTAACCATTTTGTACTTATCTTTATAGCACGAACTAGACCCTCATCATCACTATAGTTTTTCATAACTTTTTTAGCCATAATCTTTCTTAGTACAAAGTGTATATAAACTAAAACAGAAGCTACTAAAAGTCCAACTCCACCCATAACAACTATATCTGATGGTATAAGGTTATAAGTAAACTGTGCATATCCCAATGAAGCAAGAGTTATAACTAAAACAACTATATCAGATACTATAACCTTTTTACTCCAACTATCAAGTGCTTCACGAAGTTTAGGAAACTTTTTATTTTTATACTCTTTTGCTATATCACTTAACATAGAAGCAATTCTGTAAGATCTCTCTATACTTACCTCATCAATACGGTTTAAAATCTTTTCTAAGTGCGCATCTTTTTTCTGTTTTAATCTTTGATGTACGGCTTCATCTGCAAAAACATCAGCTGATTCTTCATTATAGATAGTATAAAAACTACCAGTTATAAGACCCTTTTGAGCCAATGAGCGTTGCCATGAACTTATAACATCCTCAAGATTATCCTCTTTTGCTGTTGTATCTATCTGATTTAATATATACAAAACTTTATCTGCATCAGTATGTTTCATAGTTGTATTTACAAGATGCTCAAGTGTATCTCTCATAGCACCAGGTTCTGGATGTCTTGCATCAAAAAAGATTAAAACTAAATCAGATATATCTATGATATGTTTTGTCATCCTAAGGATAGTATCTCTTTGAGAATCAGCATCAAAACCCGGAGAATCTATAAGAACTTTACCACGAGTTGTATCAGAATTTACAGTTTTTAACTGCATATACATATTTATCCTGTCACCCTCGCCCAACTCTATCTTATCTACCTCATCACTGATACCATAAAATGGAAACCTAGGGTCTGCATTTAGTGCTATACCAGGTAGAGTTGTTACTTTTTCATTGTGTCCATAGCAAACAGCTGTAAATTTATCATCAACTGCCTGATTTCCACTATCTTGAACTTTTGCACCTATATAGTTGTTTATAAAAGTTGATTTACCAGCTGAAAATGTCCCTAACATAGAGATTATAGGCCACCAAGAGATATTTCCTGTATAACTATCATCCTCTTGTAAAAAACCTGTTTTATAACCTATATCATCAAGAGTTTCGTATTTTTGAAGAATATCCAAAAGTATAGGACTCTCTTGTGCTAAATGTTTTTTCAAACTTTCATATCTGTCTTTTGTCGTCATCACTAACCTTCTTTTTGTAAAGTAGATAGATTAAATTTTATAACCTCATCTTTACATATTATTGTAATTATACATTCACTTTTATTAATCTCTCTTGCATCTTTAATATCTCTTAATAAAATTATCTTATCTTGAGTAACTTCATCATAAGCATACAAAACACCATCTTCTACGATAAACTCTCGTCCACCACCACAGCCATCACCTACGATACCCATACAAGAGATTTTAGAACCATCCATCATCTAAACAATCCTCTTTTGCTTCTTCTTTAATCTTTTGTAATTTATCTTTATCTAAAGATTTTAACTCTTCAAAACTATACTCTTTGAACAAACCACCATCTATACATCTACATAAAGTAACATTATCCTCTTTTTCACAAGATTTTAAAACTTCCTCTTTTTGAGTTTCACTCCATTTAAAGTAACTTATATACATAGGATAAAGTGTCCATATAGCAAAACCTATAGTTAAAACTATATTTACCAAGTATTCTTTTTTCTTACTTTGTAAATACTGTTTTGCATCATAAACGATAAATATTAAAAAAAATACCTCTAATGTTATAGTAAACCAATCTTCATCCATAAAATCAAACATCTATTTCCTTTTAAAATTTCAAAATTATACCTTAACTAAGAGAAAAAACTAATATAATTTTTGCTATCATTTGGAATAAAAACTAAGATTGGTACAGGTATGGCAGAAGAAGAGAATTTAGAAGAAGAGATAGTTATAATAGAAGATGATGAACTACCAAAGCTAGAAGATAAAGAGTCTAGTTCAAATGAATCTAATGATGAAGATGAAGATGAAGATGAAGAAAAGAAAAAACAAAAAAAATTAATTTTAATCTCTGGTATTGTTATAATTGTAGTTTTAGTCATTGCTATAGTAACGGTTGTTCTTATAAAAAATTCAGAAGATGATACTAAACCAATACCTATGGATGCAATCGAAAAAAAACTTGATAAAAAAACATTACCAAAAATCCAACCAAGTAAACTTGAAAATCTAATTGCAAAAGCAAATTATCTATATTCAACGGGTTCAAAACAAAAAGCATTAAAACTATACGAAAGAATTGCTATGTATAGTGAAGCTATATCGCTTTATAATCTAGGTGTATCACAATTAAAAAACAAACAATATGAAACAGCACTAAATACATTTTCCAAAGCCATACAAAATGATGAAAAAAGATGTGTAAGTGCTATAAATGCAGCTGTTTGTGCTTTATATATTGGTGATAAAGAAAGCTTTAGATACAACATAGATTTAGCTTATGCTTATCTACCTCAAGAGATAGACTCACCTCTTTACTCTTACTACTATACTCTTATAAACTATTATAACAAAGACTATTATGAAGCTTTAAGTGCTTTAAAAAATCCAACAAGTGACTACTATAATGAACAGCAAAAACACTTAAATGCAAAAATAAATGCTCTTTATGATAATAACTATGCCGCAATAGAGAGTATGGAAAAGAACCTAAACACAAAAGATTACTTTAGTATAGCTCTATTATATGCAAGAATTGGAGATATTACACTTGCTATATCAAATCTTGAAAATGCTATTTCACACAATATAGAACCACTAAAAGCACAATTAGCTCTAGGTTTATTAAAACTAAAAGCTGGGCGAATACAATCAGGTGCAGATGATATAAACAAAGTAACTCTTAAATATGAAGATGAAGTTTATAAACCATACCCAATAAAAGTATCTCTTAAAAAATCTCTTTTTGATCCTGTATCAGCACAAGAATTATATAGAGGTAAGATACAAAACTCAAGATCGATAAACTATCAAAAACTATTTTACTTCTCACCATATAAAGTATTTAATGCAAACAAAAATATAAGCTACATAAGAAAAGGTACTGCAAATGTTTACATAGATAATATAGCCTCAGCACAAGATTATCTGAAAAAAAGTGCTTCCTCTTCAAAAGTAAATAAAGGGATTGCTAAAGCTATAAACAAAGCCTTAAAATTTAGAATAAGAGAAGCAAACAAAGAACTCCTAAAGTTAGTAAAAATATATCCAAAACACTCCATATTACAATATAATCTAGCCCTTACTTATGCCCAAATGGGAAATATGATAGAAGCCAATAAACATTTTTTATACTCATACCATCTTGATGCAAAAAATTATCTATCTGGAATATATGCTGTTATGACTAGTCAACTTATAAATAAAGACTACACAAAATTAAAAGCTATTTTAAAAGACAACTTATCATTAGAAGATGAAAGTGAAGAACTTGATTTTTATCACACACTTTTAAGACTAAGTTCTGATAATATTTTATCTGCTATACAATGGTTAAACAATACATATAAACCAAGACCAATATATCTAGCTATGAGTACTATTTTATCAATAGAACTAAATAAATTTGATTATGCTAAAAAAGCTTCTAAAGAACTAGTCTCATTACTTCCAAATGATATACTTCCACATTTAATGTATATAGACGCACATTTTGATAACTATGACAAAGCTACTTATGCAAAAAAAGTTATAAGCTACCTTAAAAAACAAAAATTTCATTTTAATGATTTTTATTATGGAGCTTATGTAACTAGATATCTTTATATACAAGAAAACCTTATAACTGGTCAACTTTACTTTCTATCCCAACAACTAAAAGATGTCCTTCAAAGCAGTACAGGAAATAGAGAAGATATCATAAATGCTCTTGCTCTAACATCTCTATATGATGGCTCAGCTGAAGAAGCATATACACTATATAATCAACTTATAGATGATTTAAAAGTAAGAGATGCATATACTCTTTTTATGGGTGCAGTAGCTTCTATATCTGCTAAACATCCTGCCAATGCTATAGCTTTATTAGAATTATCAAAAATGAAGAATCCAGATTTTTACGAGAGTAGATATGCTTTAGGTTTATTATATCTTGAAGTGGAAAAAAATAAAAATGCAGTTATAGAGTTTTCAAAAATCCATAAAAATGGCTTTAAATCTGAATACTTTAACTTTGATATAAACTTGGGAAAATTGTTATTTGAAAAGGAACATAA
>JAMOQV010000168.1 GCA_027068615.1 Helicobacteraceae bacterium
GCAAACCCTTTTAAAGCTTTTATCATTTTATCTTTATACTTATACCAGCTACGGTGTTATACACTTCGTCACATTCAGATGCGATGTATTGGGATAGTTTTCCACTTATATTTACAAACTCACGGGTAAGTTTGTTTGCAGATACAACAGAGTTACTTACATCATTTATAACAAAAACTATATTGTTTTGAAGTGTAAAGAGTTTTTTTAACTCATCTTGCATATCTTCAAATGTAAAGTTATGATAAAGCATATTGTTTATCCACATACTTATACACTCTACTAAAATAGCTTCTTGTTTTTTACTTATAGCATCATATAGTTGTAGTGGTTCTTCTAAAGTTATAAAATCATCTTTTCTATTTTCTTGATGCTCTTTTATCTTTAGTTTCATCTCATCATCTATAAACTCTGTTGTAGCTAGATAGATAGGTTTATTATCTGAGTGTTTTAAAATGTAGTTTTGTGCATTTAGAGATTTTCCACTTTTGATGCCACCTATAAATAATGTTTTCATAATGACTATAAGTTTTCTACACTTTTTAGTATAGATATAATCTCTTCCTCCTCAAGCCCCACAAAACTACCTATAAGATTTGTAGGCATTCCATTTCTATATGCATTTATGATAAGTTGTTTTCTTTCATCTTCTCGACCTTTTTCAATCCCTTTTTCAATCCCTTTTTCAATCCCCTCTTTTAATCCTTCCTCTTTCCCCTCTCTAAGCCCTTGTTTATGTCCATCTTTTTTAGCTTTTAAAACAGCAAGTCTTTGAACAGCTATAAAATCTTTTCTTTTATGTTGTATCTCTAACTCATCTTTTGTTAGATTTGCTTCATTTACTGTTTGAAGTGCTTGTTTTATATGGTTGTTTAGGTTTTTTGGAACAAACTCTAATGAACCAGCATTTTTTATAAAATATATCCATTGGTCTTGTATAGTTTCTAACTCTTCTAGTTGTTTTTTAAACTTTGGTAGCTCAACAAATATAAGTTCTATATCATCACTATAGTCTATAAATTCATTTTTCTCTAGTAGTTTAAAGTGTGTAATAACTTTTTTTGAGTCTTTAAACATAGTAAAATCAACTATACTAAGAGCTATAACAGGGTTTAAAAGGTGATAATCTTCTGCTTTATTTAGTTGGATAGAGTAGTTTTTTGCAGCATTATAAAGCACTCTTTTTTCAAAACCTTCATTATTTAAAACTTGCATCTCTATGATAACTTTTGTGTTGTTATCTAGTTTTGCTTTTACATCTACAAAGGTATCTTTCATACCTTTTAACATAGGTATATTATAAGGGTCTATAATCTCTAAATCTTTGATTTTTGCATCATCTTTAAAATCTATAATTGAGTTTAAAAAGTCTATAAGTAAAGGCTTGTTTTCCTCTGTACCAAACACTTTTTTAAAAGCATAGTCTGTTTTTACATCTAAAAAATTCATAATCTACCTCCATAATCAAAATTATACCTAACTAAAGATATAATCCTTACAAAAAAAGGTATTTAAATGTTAAAAAAGATAATTATAGTTAGTGTGGTGGTTTTGATAGGTTTGCAGTTTATCTCTGTGGATAAAACAAATCCTAAAACAGATGAGAAAGTGGCACTTCATACAGATAAAAAAGTTATGAGTATATTGCAAAAGAGTTGTTATGATTGCCATTCTAACAATACATATTGGAGTATATACTCAGATATAGCACCTTTATCTTTTGGTGTGGTTTCACATGTAGAAAATGGCAGAAAAGCATTTAATTTTTCAAATTGGGCAAATATACCAGATGATATTAAGATAGCTAGATTAAAAAGGGGTATAAGTACATTAAAACTAGACTTGATGCCATTATCTAGTTATCTTTTGTTTCATCATAATAAAGAGTTATCTAAAGAGGATAAACAGATTTTAATAAATTGGTTTAAAGATGAATTAAAAAAATTAGGTGTAGATGAAGTATAAAATATGTTTATTTCACTTTAAATTTATAACTATAAGGTTAAAATAAGAAAAAATTTCAAAAAGGTAAATTATGTTAAGCTTAACATCATTTTTTAGTCTTCTAAAAGAGTCTTTTAGAGATTTGATGCCAATTATTTTGGTTATAGTTTTTTTTCAATTGGCTATTATTCAAAGTGTTCCTGAAAATTGGTTGGTTACTTCTATTGGTCTTGGTATTGTTGGTGTTGGACTTGCTATATTTTTACTTGGTCTTGAGGTTGCTATATTTCCAGTTGGGGAGAAGTTAGCATCTGATTTTGCTCATAACGGTTCAACTTTTTGGATACTGCTGTTTGGTTTTATGGTTGGTTTTGGTACTACTATAGCTGAACCTGCCCTTTTGGTTATTGCTGAAAAGGCTGCTAGTATAAGTTTTGGTCGGATAGATGCCCTAACTCTTAGGCTTGTCGTTGCTTTTTCTGTTGGATTTGCCATAGTTTTAGGGGTTTATAGGATTATAAAAGGGCATCCTATCCACTACTACATCATTGCTGGATATATCCTTGTTGTAACTGCTACTGCATTTTCTCCAAATGAAATTGTTGGTCTTGCATTTGATTTGGGTGGAGTTACAACTTCAACAGTTACCGTTCCACTTGTTGCAGCTTTAGGTATAGGTCTAGCTTCAACTATAAAGGGTAGAAATCCAGTTTTAGATGGCTTTGGACTTATCGCTTTTGCATCTCTTACACCTATGATTTTTGTTCAGTTTTATGGTATCTTTGTTTATCAATTTATAGATGTAACTAATACTGTTGCTCCTGTTATACCAGCTCTTCCTGATGTCTCTGCTGAATTTAGTGAGACAGCAAGTGTATTTAATTTTGATATTTTAGCTATATTAAAAGGTCTTTTTGATGTTCTTACTGATGTTTTACCTATCATTGGTGTAATCTTCTTTTTCCAGTATGTTATATTAAAAAAGCCTATTGAAAATCTAAAAAATGTAATTATAGGTTTTGGGCTTGTTGTAATTGGGCTTGATGCTTTTATCATTGGTTTGGAGATGGGACTTTTCTCTCTTGGTGAGACTATGGCATTTGAACTTACAAAAGGTGGTAGTCATATCATCATATATTTATTTGCTTTTTCTATAGGATTTTCAACAACTATGGCTGAACCATCTCTAACAGCTATAGCTAGAAAAGCAAAAGAGATAAGTGATGGAAAGATAAATGACTTTGTACTTCGCCTTTTTGTTGCTTTTGGTGTTGCTATAGGTATTGCTTTGGGTGCTTTTAGGATTGTAACAGGTGGTGATATAGTTTGGTTTATATCTGCTGGATATGTGTTTGTTATAGCTCTTACTTTTATAGCTCCTAAGTATATTATACCTATCGCTTATGATAGTGGTGGAGTTACAACATCAACTGTTACTGTACCTCTTGTTGCAGCACTTGGACTTGGACTTGCTACAAATATACCAGGTCGTGACCCACTTATAGATGGTTTTGGACTTATTGCTTTTGCATCGCTTTTTCCTATGTTAACAGTTATGGCTTATGGTGTTATAACTGAGAGAATGGGAGTTAAAGGTGAACATGAAAAAGAGGAGATGCACATAAATGAGCTTCGTCATGCACTAGAACATGCTGAAGATATGGGTCTTTCAACTGTA
Source organism: Helicobacteraceae bacterium (assembly GCA_027068615.1). Taxonomy (GTDB): domain Bacteria; phylum Campylobacterota; class Campylobacteria; order Campylobacterales; family Sulfurimonadaceae; genus Sulfurimonas. The sequence goes on from JAMOQV010000168.1 coordinate 3,623, forward strand.
AATATTGCAGGAACAGATAAAAGACACTCTTATAAAATGCAATTTTCTGCTGTTCATGTTATAGTACCTTTTGATCAAGAGTTACAAGCTCTTGCAAGTGCTAGAAAAGCTGGGGCTCATGGAGTTACTATAATGACAGCTCATGGTATGGGTCTGGATGAAATGGATAACTTTCATAGAAGACTTCATTCTGATTCAACAGATGCAAATCTTATGTTTATAACACCTACTAAAAATGTTGATAATATAGTTAAAAAAATAGTTCATGATTTAGATATAACTGGTGAGGGTTCAGGTATAACTTACTCATATCCTATTTCACATTTAAAAGGTTTAACCCTTAAAATGTCTGATCTATGATAAATAGTAATCTAAACACAACAACATCAAAACACTTTGGCATAGTCCTTCCAAATACAAACAAGGCATTAGGAGAAGCTCTTAAAAATGCTTCTCCTAAAGAGTTAGAAACATTATCACCATCCAAAGATTTAAAATCTATGATGAGTGATATATTAAAACAAACTACAAATAACACATCATCAAATAAGGTTTTACTAGAGTTGGTTAAAAACAATCCAACACTTAAAAATCTAGGAAGTGTATCAACAACTATAAAAGATTTATTGTCATCTATAAAATCAGATAAAGAACAATCTCCTACAGAAAAAACATTGAAAAACTTTTTAATAGATATAAAAGATTTAAAGGGTGATGAACTTAAAGAAAAGTTAATTAAAACAGATAAAAAAACTATAACAACTTCTAATAAAACACAAACAACTGTGCAAAAATTTGCTTCTGAGGTACAAAAAATACTATCCTCTTCAAGTGATGAAACAAGTCACATAAATGATAAAAAAACAGTTGCTAAAACACCACAAAATGAACAAGATACAAAAATAAAACAACCTGCTTTAAAAGAACAAACAGCCCCTAAAGAATCTCAAGTACAACAAAAATCTCAACCAGAAATAAAAACAAAAGTTCAACCTCAAACACAATTCCAAACACAAACAAAAGTTCAA
>JAMOQV010000169.1 GCA_027068615.1 Helicobacteraceae bacterium
ACCCACAAAACAAGCACTTTCAGACAATTGATTCAATAACTGTCAGCTGATTTTATAGGTTTTTTACTGACAATACGACTGACACTTACAGTAACATTTTTACAACTTTTCAAAAATATACAACTTATCCATTCATCATCTATTTTTTGTTATAATATGCTATCTATTTAAGGAAGTATTTTATGAGCAAAAATCCAAACAATAAAAATATCATCTCAAAAATCGTCTCAATCTCTCAGGCTATAGAGGGATATACTCCTTCAAATACTTCTGTTATTGAAAAAGCTCAACTCCTTAGAAAAAAGTATGACATCAAAGTATCAGCTAGTAAATAGTAAGTTCTACTATAAGGACAGTGATGTATCTAGAAACAAGTTTAACATTAAAGATACACAAACTATCCATGAGATAGAAAAAGAGCTCCTAGAAGAAGCATATGCTATCTTTTTCAATGAACTTAACGAAGATACTCGCTTTAATGAAGAATATTTTATTTCACTCCACAAAAGAACATTTGAATCATTGTATGATTGGGCTGGTTTATACAGAGATTTTAATATGGCAAAAGGTGAATCTCGATTTTGTCAGGGAGAATTTATAAAAAATTCATCTCAAAAAATATTTGCTGAACTGGCAAATGATAACTATCTCAAAGATTATGCAACAAAACCAAAATCAGAATTTGCTAAAAAACTAGCATATTATAAATGTGAGCTCAATGCTTTACACCCTTTTTATGAACTTAATGGAAGAGTTACTCGTATGTTTATAGATATGATAGCTGCATATAACGGCTATCAGTTTATAGATTACTCACATATCACATCAAATGAATATATTGATGCTGCTATTGAATGTGTACAATTTGCAGATAGTACTATGCTTGAAGAAATAATTCTACAAGGTTTACATCAATAAAACTATATCAAAAATGCAAATGCTAAAATATATAAAAGAATATTAATTACAGAAGATAAAATAATAGTATTTTGAATATTTGTAGCAATATTTTCATATCAATAATCTTTTTTTAGAAAAAAAAATTTCAATACCCCACCTTTAAATAGTTATAAAATTTCAATAATAAAAAATTGAAGTGAGGCAATAACTATGTATTTAGAAGAAAAATTAGATACTTTAATAGAGAAGCAAAAAGAGCTTATAGAGATGGTAGAGATATTTTTACCAGATCTTACAAATGAAAAGGGAGTTATACATTTTTTAGAGATTACAAAAAATACTTTTAATAACTATATGAAAAATGATATCTTTATAGAAGGTAAGCATTTTATAAAGCAAGGTAAAAGAAAAGTATATATTCCACAAGAGATTATTAAGCTTAAAAAAGTTGGAATAAAAGGGAAACATAAAGGTTCTACTCAACAAGATACTTTAGATTTTTTAAATCAAAAAATGGGTATAATCAGTCGTGTAGGCATTTCTGAACTATAAAAGGAACAGAGATGAGTGTTAGAATGTATTCAAATAATTATGGGATATTATATTTAGATATTCGTTATGGAAATAATGAGAGGATTCGTTCATCAACAAAGTTAAAAGATACTCCAAAAAATAGGAAATTATTACAAAATAATATAATTCCAAAAATTGAAGTACAGATATTAAATGGTGAGTATAACCCAAATGCCAAGCAAACAGTTATACCAAATACCATAAAAGAGTATGGTTATAGAAGTTTAAAGCGTCATCAAAACAAAAGACGAGAGCACGTTCAAAAAGCATATATACAGCATTTTGAAAATAAGATTATCCCATATTTTGGAGATACTTTAGTTCAAAATATTTCTGCTATTGAGTTAATGGACTGGCAAAATGAATTAATGGAATCTTGTACAGCTAGTTCTGTAAAAAAATACAGAACAGTATTTAATGGGATTTTAGAAGATGCTTACAAAGAACGAGTAAATGGAAAAAAATTACTTGCTTCTAATCCATTTAGAGAAGTTGATGTTCCAAAAAAAAGAGAAGTTTTTATTGATAGCGATGATGACATTTTTGGACATGATACAGTGGAATGCTTGGACATAAAAATTCAGATATCACACTTAAGACATATGCTAAGGCTTATAGAATTTCTCATAATAAAAATAAGAGAAAGAAAAGAGCTTTATTTTTAGATAAAAGGCACAGTTTGGGCACAGTTGAAAAACTATGTTCTTGAAATGCCTTTAAACAAGGGGTTACAGGTGAAAATAAGAGTCTATTACGAAGATACTGATACTGGTGGGGTTGTTTATTACTCTAACTATTTAAATTTTTGTGAAAGAGCTAGAAGTGATGCTTTTTTTCAAAAAAATATGTTACCTGTTTTGGATAACGGGCATTTTGTTGCGCGTAAAATTACGGCAGATTTTTATATAAGTGCAAAACTTGGTGATCTTTTGGAAATCAAAAGTGAACTTCTTGAAATGAAAGCTGCCTCTTTTTTATTAAAACAGACAATATTTAAAGAAGATATTAAGATTTTTGAACTTGATATCCTTCTTGTATATATAAATTTTGAAGGTAAAGTTCAAAAACTGGATCAACAGACAAAAAACCTTATCATATCACTTTTTGAGCGTTGAATGATATGGAAGAAATTTTGTTTTTCCCCCCGACTTCGTACATAAATTCCAAAGAAAAGCCTATATTCAGGGCTTTGACTTCTAAATTTAGGCACTACATCTGATTGATTATTTTAAGATTGAGGGTTTGGTTTTTACATTAACTTCCATAAGTTTATAGATTTTTTTAGCATCTTGTGATACTTTTGATGGCATAGAGAATTTTCTATTTGTTGCAGTATCATATAGTATTGATGATTGTATAGATAGAAGTATATTTCTTATCTTTTGAGGAGATAGCTTTTTATATTGTAATCTCACTCTATACTCTAAATGTCTTACAAGAGTATATGCCATAAACGATATAGCAAGATGTGCTTTAACACGACTTGGCTTCCAATGATAGATAGGTCTTATCTTTAAATCATGTTTGGTAATTCTAAAAGACTCCTCTACTTGCCACAGATTGGTATATTGATGGATAAGCTCTTCATTAGATAAAGTAGTGTTATTTGTAATAATACCTTTTAATCCATCCCAAGCTTCATCCTCTTTTATCTTATCTTCATTAAGAGAAATAGATAGATCACAAGAGTTTGTTTTATTCTCTTTGTTAGTTAGTGAAGTATCTTCTAGTTGTAGATACTTTTTATATCCATTATTAGATAGTTGTGATTTAACAGACTTAGAACTCTCTAATCTCTTTTTGAGTTTAGCTATAGCTTTTTCTCGCTCAAACTTATCTTTTGCTGCTCTTTTTTTAGAGTATGATATAAGTAGTTTTTTCCCTTGATAATCTATAGTCTTTACTTTAGTATCATCATTTATATCTTGCATATCAGCAGTGTTGAGTATCTGTTTTTTATACTCTTTTGACATTGTTTTAATTTTTGCACCTACGATATAGGTCATATTTTTATTATCTTCTTTATCAAACTCTGCTAAGTTTGTTTTATTAAACATACCAGCATCTGCTACATATACAATATTATCTACTTTAAACTCACTCTCTATCTCTTTAAGTGAAGGAATTATAGTGTGACCATCAAATGTATCTCCACTAAAGGCTTTATACCCTATTGGTAGTCCCTGTTTAGTTACAAGTAGTGCTAAGACTACTTGAGGTTGATTAAATTTGCCATCTTTAGAGTATCCATTCTTTCTAATAGCTTCATTCTCATCTTCAGGATTATCAATATCTTCACTAAAACTCTCAAAGTAGAGTGTAGTAGCATCAAAGTATATTACATCTATTTTATTATCTAATAGTGCTTTGGTTTTATTGAGTACTAATTTATTGAGTTTTTTTATCCCTTTATCATCTATCTCATCCATCATTCGATAAACAGTTGTAAGATTTAAGTTTACTCCAAACTTTGAAGCTAACATATCTACACTACCACTTTTAGAATCTGGATTTGCTACTCTTGCTAAAACTATCTCTTTTAGTGCTTTAGATATCGCTTGTTGTCTAGCTGCATTTGGAATAACACTTTTAAAGTTAAGTTCATCATATAGTTTGCCATATATATCATGGATACCATTGATTATCCTATCTTCTTCTAGTATATCTAAGAGGTTTACATTATAATCTTCTCTATTAACTTCTAGGTTATTAGAATCTTTTTTAGACAAGGATTTCTCTTTATTTCTCTGTTGTGCTTGAAGTGCTAGACTCTCTATCTCTTGGGGAGTATAAAGTGGCAGTTGCTCTTGTGCCTCTAACTCTATTTTTAAAGCATTAGCCATAGCTTTTAACTCTTGGAGCTCTTTATCATCTAATGCAACTCCTACATGTTTAATGATTTTTTGTTTCACTTTAGAACCAACTCTATGTGAGTGAACAATTTGAACCGATTTTCTTGGACTATTAGGTGTACTCTTTACTCTTACAAACATAAAAAACAGTATAGCATAATAAATTAAATAAGCAAAGTAGAAATATTAGCTAGGCACTACAATTTCTGGGTAAAATTTAATTTACCTATTCTTGGGCTTTAGAAGTAATTGGTGTAGTGCTTTTGTGCTAAGTCAGGAAGATATTAAGATTTTTGAACTTGATATCCTTC
>JAMOQV010000170.1 GCA_027068615.1 Helicobacteraceae bacterium
TATATCTCTTAAAACTTTTGGTATTTTGATTTTTTTTATTTTGATGCCATCTAGGGAGTATTTTTCAACTCTTGGTTCTATCTCAAATGAGATATATAAGTTATGATTTTTATATACCACACTCTCAGAGTCTCTTTTTTTCTTTTTTAGTCTTTTAGCTCTTTTGTTTTTTAGAGGGTAACTTTTTATAAGTTTTATAGAGTTTATTTTATCGTTTTTTAAATCTATATTGAAATGGTGTAAAACACCATAATCACTTATAGCATATAATGTTTTACCATCGTATGCTAATCCTGATAGTTCACTTATAGTATCTGATTTGTACTCATAAGTATCGAGTATAATTAGTTTTGCTTCTAAGATATTTAGAAATAAAAATACTAAAAATAAAATCTTTTTCATAATCTACTCTTGTTTATAGTCCAAATCACCAGCAACAGCTTCTTTTTCATTTATGATTTTTTCTATCTGTAGTTTTACTTTATCAAATTTGTATTGTTCTTTGAAGCCTTGTATCCTTCCACCTGCTGCATTTGGGTGTCCACCACCGTTTGACCACTCTTTAGAGATTTGAGATACACTTACTTTGTCATTTGCACGAAGACTCATAGTACCTCTATAACTTACATCAACTATAAAGTCATATTCTGGATAGGTTGTTAAAAAACCATTTCCTATGATAGATGTATTTCCAACACCATAACTTAAAAATCCTTTATATCCTTTGTAATATATAGTATTTGTAGCTCTTAATGCACCTAGTAGTTTTACTATGTATTTTGTTGCAAGATTATCTAAAGTATCATTTTTATCTAGTGTAAAAAACTCTTTTTTAAGTAGATGAATTTTTTCATCTAAGATGATATTTGCATCTTTTTGATCTATGTATTTTGCAGATTCTTCTAAAAGAGTTAGTTTGTATTTTGAGTCTTCATCAGCAAACATTACACGGTTTAACTCTCTAGTTTCATTTATAAGTCTCATACAAACTTTACCATACTCAAAGTTATCAACCTCATCTTGTTTCCATAAATCAACAGCATTTACAATATCTACAAATTTTTCCATCCAATCAGGTTCATTAAACTCAAAATACTCTTTTGCATAGTCGTAGATTATCTTTGTTGCACATCTTGAAGTATCTAAAAAGTACCATTCGTATTTTTTAGCACTTTCTTCTCCACTTCCGTGGTGGTCAAGTAGAGTTAAAGTTATATGTTTATTTGTCATATTGATTTTTTTAACTTCATGGTTTAGCCATTTTGATTCATCAGCTGTTAGGTTCAAATCAGTTATAAGTATAGTTGCATCTTCATCAAGAGAGTTAATGTTTTGTAGTATCTCTTCTAGTTTTGCTTTTACTTCTGCTCCATAGTTTGCATTATAGTTGTATATCTTGTACGGTGTAAATTTCATAATAAGTTGACAACTATAACCATCTAAATCTATATGAGAGAGATGGTGTATTGTTTTGTTTTGCATTTTTTAAATTCCTTTATTTTAGTTTGATGGTGCTGTTATAGATACTGAACCCATAACTTCAAATGTAGCATTTGAGTCTATCTCAGCATGTGAGAGTACAACTATATCAAGAGAAAATCTCTCAAATATCTCAGCAACACTTCTTCTTAGTGCAGGGTCAACGATGATAACAACTGGTGATATACCTTTTTGAAGTAGGGCAGTTGCTTTTTCACTAGCTGCTTGTATAAGTTTGTTTATCTCACCAACATTTAGCATCAAGTTTCTAACACCATCTTGCTCTTTTGATTTTTCAAGTAGTAGTTGTTCTGAAGCTGTATCAAATGTTAGAAGTCTGATGACTCCATCTTCCCCTGCATACATTTGTGTAATGATGCGAGATAATTTTGAGCGAACTTGTTCTGTTATAATCTCTACATTTTTAGTATATTCTGCTATATCTGCTATAGTCTCTAGTATAGTAAGCATATCTTTAAGAGGTATCTTTTCATGTAGTAATGCTTTAAGTATCCTTTGAATAAGACCAATAGAAGCAACTTTTTCAACATCAGCGATAATAACAGGGAAATCTGCTTTTATCTTATCTATAAGTGCTTGAACCTCTTGTCTTGTTAACATATCTTCAGCATTTTTCTTAACAAGTTCACTCATATGTGTAGATATAACAGTAGCAGGATCAACAACTGTATAACCATTGATAATGGCATCTTCTTTTTGTTCTGGTGTTATCCAGATGGCATCAAGACCAAATGCAGGTTCTTTTGTAGGGATACCATCAACTTCACCAGTTGCCATACCACTATCCATAGCTAAAAATTTATCTGGCATAATAGAACCTTCACCGATAGATATACCTTTTAGAAGAATTTGGTATTGTTCAGGTTTTAGGTGTAAGTTATCCCTTATACGAACTTGTGGCATTAAGAAACCAAAATCACTAGCTATCTTTCTTCTCATAGAACGGATTCTCTCTAGTAAATCTCCACCTTGAGAAGCATCAGCTAGTCTTATAAGTTGATAACCTAGAGTTAACTCTAGCATCTCAACTTTTAGGATATCTTCTAGTGCTTTTTCCTCCTCTTTTGCTATCTCTTCTGGTGATTTTGTTGGTTTTTTAGTTACTTTACCATCTTTTGCATCTTGTATATCTTGTTCTTTTTGTTCTTTTGGAGATAAGATTTTTTCAACATTTAGTATAGTTAGTTCACCTTTTTCAAACTTATACATAGACCATCCAAGAAGTGTAAAAAGCAATCCAACAAGCCCCATAGAAGCAGTAGGTAGCCCTGGAACCATAGCAAACATAAGCATAATAGCTCCAACTATCATCATAACTTTTGCATTACCCATTAGTTGGTTGATAGTTCCCTCAGCAAAGTTATCCCCATCACTAGATGAACGAGTTATCATAATACCAGTTGCAGTAGATATGATAAGTGCAGGGATTTGTCCAACTAGACCATCACCAATAGTTAAAAGTGTAAATGTAGAAGCACTAGAACTTACATCCATATCATATTGAAAAACACCGATAAGAAACCCACCTATGATATTTATAAGTGTGATGATGATACCAGCTATAGCATCACCTTTTACAAACTTAGACGAACCATCCATTGCCCCATAGAAGTTTGCATCTTGTAAGATAGCAGCACGGCGTTGTTTTGCTTCGGCATCATCTATAAGACCAGCATTTAAGTCGGCATCCACGGCCATCTGTTTACCTGGCATCGAGTCAAGTGTAAATCTTGCAGCAACCTCTGCAACTCTTCCTGAACCTTTTGTGATAACCATAAAGTTGATAAGTACCAATATAGCAAATACAATAATCCCTAGTACAAAGTTACCACCAACAACAAAGTTACCAAAACTTGTAATGATATCACTTACGGCATCTGGACCCTCATGACCATGACTTAAAATCATCCTTGTTGTAGCGATATTTAACGATAACCTAAAAAGGGTAAGTATAAGTATGATGGTTGGAAAAGTTGTTAAATCTGTTGGTTTTGGTATATAAAGTGATATAAGTAGTATTAAAACAGCCAAAGCCATAGATATGGTTAAAAACAGATCCAATATAGCTGATGGTAATGGAACGATGATGATGGCTAAAATCATCATCACAAATATAACTACACTTAAATCTCTTTGACCTAGAAGGAAATTAAGTCCAGTTCCTACCTGTTGTCTAGTAGTCATTTTTCTTGCCAATATTTTACTCTTCTATAAGGTCAGCTAAGGATAATTGTTCTAAAAAAACATCAATCTTGATTTGTAGTTTATTTAAAAATGGCCATATTGAACATATATCTGCTCTGTTTGATGGACATTCATTTATAGATGGAGAACATTCAAACACAGCAGGGGCTTTACCCTCTACAGAAGTTATAACATCTAACATACTAATATCCTTACTATCTTTTGCAAGTACAAAACCACCATTGGCACCTTTGTATGATTTTAAAATATTATCTTTTGCAAGAGCTTGTAAAATCTTTGCTAAAAAACTTTTAGGAATGTTTAACTCCAAAGATAGCTTTTCACTACCTACAGGTTCTTGTTTTTTAGATAAGATTATAAGAGTCAAAATTGCATATTCACTAGCTTTTGTTATTAACATCATAATTCTTTTGTTTAAATTATAGATATTATAGCAAAATTTAGATATAATTGCACTTCAACTTTTTAGCTAGTGTAGTTACTAAGTTAGATTATTATACCCATCAGGAGGCTTTTATGGCTTTAGATCAGGCGAAAAAACAAGAGATTATTTCAAAATACGGTCGTAATGAAAACGACACAGGTTCAAGTGAAGTTCAAATTGCACTTTTAACAACTAGAATTGCAGAATTAACAGAACACTTAAAAGTTTTCAAAAAAGATCATGCTTCAAGACTTGGACTACTTAAATTAGTTGGTCAAAGAAAAAGATTAATGAAATATTTCAAAAGAAAAGATAAAGAAGCTTATACTAAACTTCTTGCTGACTTAGGTGTTAGAGATAACATATAGTCATTTTTTCTTTCATAGCTAAAAGTTTTATTTTATGGACTTTTAGCTATTCCAACACCTTTAAACTTT
>JAMOQV010000171.1 GCA_027068615.1 Helicobacteraceae bacterium
AGACAACTCGTGCAATGAAGCTAGTAAGTACTGCTAAGCTTCGTCGTGCAGAGGAGCTTGCAAAACGCTCTCGTCTTTATTCTGCAAAAATGAATCAGGTTATTGCCGAAATAGCTGGACGCATAAAGTGTAATAAAATTGGTGGTATAGATAATCGTTGTTTTAACGATATTGATTCACCAAAAGTTGTTGACATTATTTTTGTAACTGCAGATAAAGGTTTATGTGGTGGATTTAATATTCAAACTATTAAAGCTGTTAAAAAACTTATAGCAGAGTATAAAGATAAAAATGTAAAAGTGCGTTTACGCGGAATCGGTAAAAAAGGTATTGAGTTTTTTAAATATAACGAAGTTGAACTTTTTGATTCTGTTTTAGGACTTAGTTCTAAACCAGATAAAGTTAAGTCTGATGATTTTATCATATCTTCTGTAGAAGATTTTAAAGATGGTAAAGTTGATGCTATTCATATGGTATATAATGGTTATAAAAATATGATAACTCAAGAGTTACATGTTAAAACAATATTACCAGTAGATACTAGTAAACTTGAGTGCTCAGAAAATAAAAAGTCAGTGTTAGAAATTGAAGCTCAAGATGAAGAGCATATGCTTGATTCTTTAGTAAATAAATATGTTCAATACAATATGTATTATGCATTAATTGATTCTGTTGCAGCTGAACATTCAGCTCGTATGCAGGCTATGGATACTGCAACTAATAATGCAGCAGATATGGTTAGTTCATTAAATGTTCAATATAATAAAGCGCGTCAAGCTGCTATTACTACAGAACTGATAGAAATTATCAGTGGTGTGGAGTCTATGAAATAATGGAGAAAAATATGATTGGTAAAATTAGCCAGGTTATGGGCCCGGTTGTTGATGTTGATTTTGATGGTTATCTTCCAGTAATTAACGAAGCGATTGAAGTTAAAGTAAATTTAGAAGGTAATGAACACCGTCTAGTTTTAGAAGTTGCTGCTCACTTAGGTGATGGTCGTGTAAGAACGATTGCAATGGATATGAGTGAAGGTCTTGTTCGTGGTATGGATGCTACTGCAACTGGTGCTCCTATTAAAGTTCCTGTTGGGGAAAAAGTACTAGGTCGTATCTTTAATGTTATTGGTGAGACTATTGATGGTGGAGATCAGATTACTGATGCTCCTACTTGGTCTATTCACCGTGAGCCACCAGCTTTAGTTGATCAATCAACTGCAACAGAGATGTTTGAAACTGGTATTAAAGTAGTTGATTTACTTGCTCCTTATTCTAAGGGTGGTAAAGTTGGACTATTTGGTGGTGCTGGTGTTGGTAAAACAGTTATTATTATGGAGCTTATTCACAATGTTGCTCACGGTCATGATGGTTTATCTGTATTTGCTGGTGTTGGTGAGAGAACTCGTGAAGGTAATGACCTTTACCATGAGATGAAAGACTCAAATGTACTTGACAAAGTTGCACTGTGCTATGGTCAAATGTCTGAGCCTCCAGGAGCAAGAAATCGTATCGCACTTACTGGTCTTACAATGGCTGAGTATTTCCGTGATGAGAAAAACCTTGATGTACTAATGTTTGTTGATAATATCTTCCGTTTTGCACAATCAGGTTCAGAGATGTCAGCTCTTCTTGGTCGTATCCCATCAGCTGTTGGTTACCAACCAACTCTAGCTCGTGAGATGTCAGCTCTTCAAGATAGAATTACATCAACTAAGTCTGGTTCAATTACATCTGTTCAAGCTGTTTATGTACCAGCAGATGACTTGACAGATCCAGCTCCAGCTTCTGTTTTTGCTCACTTAGATGCAACAACAGTTCTTAACCGTAAAATTGCTGAAAAAGGTATCTATCCTGCAGTTGATCCACTAGATTCAACTTCAAGATTACTAGATCCTCAGATTTTAGGTGAAGAGCATTATAATGTAGCTCGTGGTGTTCAACAAACACTTCAAAAGTATAAAGACTTACAAGATATCATTGCGATTCTTGGTATGGATGAACTTTCTGAAGATGATAAAAATGTTGTTGAGCGTGCTCGTAAAATTGAGAAATTCCTTTCTCAACCATTTTTTGTTGCTGAAGTATTTACAGGTGCTCCTGGTAAATATGTATCATTAGCAGATACTATCAAAGGGTTCAAAGGGATCTTAGATGGTGAGTATGACCACATGCCAGAAGGTGCTTTCTATATGGTTGGTGGTATCGATGAGGCTATTGCAAAAGCTGAAAAGCAAAAATAGTCAAAAACACTAACTAAAGGACTGAAATGGAAAAGTTAAAACTTGAGATTTTAACACCTAATGGCTCTATCTTTGATGGTGAAGCTGTTAGTGTAACTCTTCCTGGTGAAGAGGGTGAGTTTGGTGTGTTAGCACACCACTCTTCTTTATCAACTCTACTAGAAGCTGGTGTTGTTGATATCGAAAAAGAAGATAAATCAGTCGAGTCAATTTTAATCAACTGGGGTGTTGTTCAAGTTGATGAAGAAAAAGTTATTATTTTAGTTGAGGGTGCAGTTGCTATCCGTGGTGAAAATGAGAGTGAAGTTGCAAGTGCTTTAGAAGATGCTAAAGCACTTATTAACAGTATAGCTGATTCAGATCCAGCTATTGCTTCTGTTTCTGCTAGAATTGAAACAGCTGCTCAGAAATTAATCTAAGTAATGACTAACGATATAATCGATTTTTATTTAAAAAGTCATCCAGTTACTATTGGTGTATTGGCTCTTTTGTCAATATACTTTATAGTGATGAACTGGGTGTTCTTCTATCGCTATTTTTCATTAAATAGCTGGTATTCTCGTGAAAACAACTCTTTAGAATCTTTATTAATGGGTGCTTCAACTGTTAGTCAATCATCTTTTTTAAATAACTTTATAAAAACTAATTCAACTATGAGTAAAGAGGTTTTTGATCTTTCTATACTTGCTGCAACTAGAGAAGCTACTAAAGGTTTATCTATACTTTCTATATTTGCTTCAACTACACCTTTTATAGGTTTATTTGGTACTGTTGTATCTATCCTTGATACATTTAGTCATATAGGTCAAACTAGCGGTGGTATGTCTATTATCTCTAGTGGTGTTTCAGATGCATTGGTTGCAACTGCTTCTGGTATATTTGTAGCTATATTTGCTTATACTTATCATCAGATACTTAAGAGAAAGTCTTATGAGATTATTAGTTTTATCAATATGCAAAGTGAAGCTCTTCAAGCTCGCAATGTTAACTAGAGTTCTTTAAAAATGTATGATTGGGATGATAAGCCTGAGTTAAATATTACACCACTTGTTGATGTAATGTTAGTTCTTTTAGCTATACTTATGGTTATAGCTCCAAATATTATATATGAAGAAAACATTAGACTCCCTCAAGGTTCTGCATCTCAGCAACTTGCAAAAATACCACCTGTTCATATAAGTATAAATGATAAAAAAGTTTTAAAAGTAAATAAAGATATATATGATTTAAACTCTTTTATGGATAATTTCTCTGCTTATGCTAAGGGATTGGATTTAAAAGCTACTGTTTTAATTAGTGCTGATAAAAATTTAGACTATGGATTAGTTATGTCTGTTATTGCAGCTGTTAAACAAGCTGGATTTACTGATATATCATTAGCAACAAATGGATAGATCTAATTCATATTTTTTTATAAGTGGTTTTATCTCTTTATCACTTTTTTCTTTAATCGTTTTATTGTTTTTTCAGATGGTGTTATCAAAACCAAAACCTAAAATATATGCATTAAAAAAAGATACATTTATATCTGTTTCTTTTGAAATACCTAAAAAAAAAGAGATTGTAAAAAGTACAAAACAGGTAAAAGTAGATACTCCAACACCTGTAGTAGAAAAGCAAGAGGTTGATGTTACAAATCTTTTTAGTGATGTTTGGACAAAAAAAATAAAATCAAAAAAGAAAAAAGAACCTAAAAAAGAGATAAATAAAAGGCTTCAAAAAGTTTTAAACAATACTAAAAAAGTTGCTGTTAAAAAAACTGTTACAAAACCAAAAAAGGTTGAAAAAGTTGTATCAACTGGTAATGAAGTTAATGAATATCGTGCTAAAATTCAGGCTATAGTTTACGATAGCTTTAATCCTCCTCAAAACTCTCAAGGATATAGTGTTATAGCTGTAATTTACTTAAGTGCTATGGGGAAAGTTGATGATTTTAGAGTGCTTAGATATTCTGAAAATGAACTATTAAATAAAGAATGTGATAGACTTAGAGATAAGCTTATGCATAAACTTTTTCCAAAAAATCCAGACAATAAGTCTGGTAATTATAAAATAATATTAACTTCAAAGGAATAAATTTGAAAACTATTTTTTCGTTATTGATTTTTGTATCGTTACTCTTTAGTGATGCCACTATAGAAGTGATAAAAAAAGTTGATGCTTTACCATCTTTAGCTGTTGAGGATTCTTCACAAGATTATAGTGAAACTTTTAAATTAAAATTTTACAAAACTTTAGTTTCTGATCTAAATGTTATATCTATATTTAATGTTGATAGACATTATAGAAAAGTAGATTTTTTGCAAGATAGAGTTGATGTGGCAAATAAAGATATGGATTATGTTTTAAGATATTCATTATCTAGGGGTGATTCTAATTCTTTATTTGTAAAAATAAAATTATTGCAAAATGATAAAGAAGTTTTGTATAAAAGATACAAGATCGGTAGAGATAATATTTATATGTTTATATCTCATGCAATAGCTTATGATATAAATGAGTTTATGGGTAGACCATCTGTTGCATGGATGAAACGAAAAGTTATATTTTCAAGGATAATAGCTCCTATGAAAAGTGAGATAATAATATCTGACTATACATTATCTTATCAACAAGTTGTTGTAAAAGGTGGATTTAATATATTTCCAAAATGGGCAAATGAAAAACAAAATTCATTTTATTTTACATCATTAGATGGTAAAAGACCAACTTTAAAATATGTTGATACTAGAAAAGGTATAAGTAGAACCATAATGTCTAGTGATGGTATGATGATTTGTTCAGATGTAAGTAGAGATGGTAAAAAATTACTTTTGACAAAAGCACCAAATGGACAACCAGATATATATCTTTATGATGTTATTACTCATAAAACAAAAAGGATTACTAAATATTCAGGTATAGATGTAAATGCTCAGTTTATGGATAATGATTCAAAAATAGTTTTTGTGTCCAATAGATTAGGATATCCAAATATTTTTTCAAAAAGTTTAGATGCAAATGATGTAAAACAGATGGTTTTTTATGGAAAAAGTAATTCTGCATGTTCAGCTAATGGTGAATATATAGTTTATAAATCAAGAGAGAGCTCAAACAGTTTTTCAAGAAATACATTTAATTTACATCTTATCTCAACAAAAACAAATTTTATAAGAAGATTAACAGCTGTTGGTATAAATGAATTTCCAAGATTTTCAAGAGATTCTGATGCTATCCTTTTTATTAAAAATTACAAAGGTCAAAGCTCTATAGGTATTATTAGATTAAATTACAATAAGAATTACCTTTTTCCACTAAAATATGGAAAAGTTCAATCTATGGATTGGTAAGATATACGATTATTATAATTTTTTGGTATAATAATTCAATTTTAAAGTATAGGATAATAAATATGAAAAGTATCGTATTTTCTAGTGTTACTGCAGCACTTTTAATTTTTACTGGTTGTTCAACAAAAAAACCAGCGGTTGATGAGAAAGAGATTCAAACAAGAGCACAAGAAGTTGCACCTGTTCAAACAGAGACAGTTATATCTGAGGACTCTTCTGTGAGTAGTTATGGAGAAAGTATCAACTCTAGAAGTGGTATGAAGAATATTTCAGAGTTAGAAAATGAGCTTAAATCTGTGTATTTTGATTTTGATAAATTTTCTATCCGCTCAAATATGCAAGACACTCTTTCAAAAGATGCTTCTATAGTAAAAGAAGAGGCAAATGGTTATAGTGTAAAACTAGAGGGTAATTGTGATGAATGGGGAAGTGATGAATATAACTTTGCACTAGGTCTAAAAAGAGCTCAAAGTGTTAAAAAAGCTATGGTTGCAGAGGGTGTTCCAGCTGAATCTATAACTATGGTAAGTTATGGTGAAAGTAATCCAATATGTCATGAGAAAACTCAAGAATGTTGGGCTAAAAGTCGTCGTGTAGATTTTAAACTTCTTCCATAGTCTTTTTATGAACAATAGACTTTTAGTTGCTTCTTGTGCAACCATTTTCTCTATAAATCTTTTTAGTGCCGAGCCATCTGCGTTTGGTGCTGGAGATTTAGATAATCCAGAGCCTTATGGTCTTAGTAAAAGTGAAAAAATAGTTTTAGAAAACAAGAATGAAATAAAAGATGTTTTAAATAGAACTAAAAAGCAAACTTATCAGATTGACTCTCTTCGTGAAAGAGTTGATGGTATTCAAAGTATTGTTGAAAATTTAACTAGAAATTCACATCAAAACAAGATTGATTTAGGGCATTTAGAAGATAAAATTGTTCAGGATTTAAATAACTCCAATGAGTATGAAAAAAGAGTTTCAAAGATATTAGAAGAAAATGTTAAGAAGATAGATGATATCAGCTTAAAGTTAGAACACTTAAGCAAATTGGTAAATAATATAGAACTTACTTTTATAACAAAAGATGAGTTTAATGGCTTAGTTAGTGATTTTAATAATTTTAAGAAAATTTTAAAATCAGAATTAAAAACTCAAGATGTTAAAAAAGTTTCACAAAAAAAGAATAGAACTAATTGGGAAATTTTAAAAGATGCAGAGGCAAATTTTGAAAAAAAACATTATACAGATGCTATTCGTGATTATGAATACTTAATAAAACAAAATTTTAAACCAGCTTATTCTCACTATATGATAGGTGAGATGAAGTTTAGAAGAAAAGACTATGCGGAGGCAATAGCGTATTTTAAAAAAAGTGCAGAGCTTTATTCTAAGGCAAAATATATGCCTAGTTTAATGTTACATACTGCTATGGCTATGGAAGCTACAGGAGATAGTAAAAATGCAAAGGCTTTTTATAATGCGATAGCTTCTAGTTATCCAGATACAAAAGAAGCAACTGTTGCTCTTAAAAATTTGGAAAGTATGAAATAATATGTTAAAATCAAAAAATTTAAAAAATAAGGTATATAAATGTCAATAGAAGCAAATCAAATCGTATCGATTGAATACGAAGTTCGTGATGGTGATAAAGTAGTAGATAGTAATGTTGGTCAAGCTCCATTAGTTTTTATGTTTGGAAAAGGTCAAATTATCCCTGGACTTGAAAATGGTCTTAAAGATATGGCAGTTGGTGAAAAAGCAGATTTACTTGTAAAAGCTGAAGAAGCTTATGGTGAGAGAAATGAAGAAGCTATACAAGAGGTTCCAAAAGACCAATTTGCTGGGATTGATTTAGAAGAGGGTATGACTCTTTATGGTCAAAGTGAAGATGGTGGAACTGTTCAAGTTGTAGTTAAAGAGATAGGTGAAGAAAATGTTATCATCGACTTTAATCACCCTTTAGCTGGTAAAGATTTAATGTTTAGTGTAACACTTAGCAATGTAAGAGATGCTTCTGCTGAAGAGTTAGCTAGTGGAATCCCTGTTGAAAATCAACAACCAGATGATGGATGTTGTGGAACTGGTGGTGGATCAGGATGTGGTTGTCACTAAGTTTTTTTTAATACCCTTTTTAGGGTATTATTTAGAAGTAAATTTTGATTTATTTCTAAATGATAATAATTTATTAGGAGATTAAGTATGAGTAAAAAAGTAGCTATGATTTTTTCGGGACAAGGTTCTCAAGTAGGTGGGATGGGAAGATGTTTTTATGATAATTCTGAATTAGCTCAGAAGATGTTCTTAGAAGCTAGCACAAGGATAGGTATTAGTTTTAAAGATTTAATATTTGAAGATGATGAAAGACTTCATCAGTCTAGATATGCTCAACCTGCTATTTTGTTGGTACAGATGATTGCATATAAACTTTTTAAAAAATCTTGTCCAAATGTTAAAATAGAGCTATTTTTAGGACACTCTCTTGGTGAGTTTACAGCTTTATGTGCTAGTGGTGCTATAGATTTTGCAGATGCGATAGAACTTGTGTATAAAAGAGGTTGTCTTATGGAGGATGTTTTTTCTTCTATGGAAGCTGGTATGATGGTTATAGTAAAGTTAGATGATGCTAAAGTAGAAGCTATATGTGAAGAAGCAAGGAGAAATGGTAAAAAGATTTGGCCTGCAAATTATAATCAAGATGGTCAGATAGTAGTAGCTGGAATAAAAAGTGATTTACATGAGTTGGAAGAAACTTTTAAAGAAGCAGGTGCTAAAAGAGCTATGTTATTAAATATGTCTGTTGCTAGTCATTGTGAGCTTTTGAAACCAGCACAAGAACCATTAGAAGAATTGATGCAAAGTATGATAAATGATAATTTTGAAGCTCCAATTATATCTAATGTAACTGCAAGTCCTTATTCTACGAAAGAAGAAGCAGTTAAGTTACTTAAAGAACAACTTATTAAACCTGTAAAATACAAGCAGTCTATTGCATCTATATCTGACAAGATAGAAATTGCTATAGAGTTTGGACATGGTGTAATTCTTAAGAACTTAAACAAAAGGATTGCAAAAGATATGATTACTTTAAATGTTTCTGATATGGCTACTTTATCAGAAGTAAAAGAGGAATTTTTTGATTAGATGAATGTAACTATTGTTCAGTTTGCTCCTAGATTAAATCGCTCAAATTTAGAATATATCTCTACTTTAATTGAGAATTATTCTAAAGAAAGTGATATGGTAGTTTTTCCAGAATTAGCATTAAATGGTTATCTTTTACAAGATAAGTTATATGAAGATGCATTTGATATAGAAGAATTGAGTGAATTGGAGACTCTTAGTAAAGATATAGATATAGTTGTTGGTTGTGCTATAAAAGATAATGGGGTATTTAGAAATACTGCTTTATACTTTAGTGATGGAGAACTTCTTTCAAAACACTACAAAGTACATCTTCCTAACTATGGTATGTTTGAAGAGGCTAGATACTTTAAAGCTGGAGATATTTTTGAAAGTTTTATAAGTAAGTTTGGAAAAGTATCTATGCTTGTTTGTGAAGACTTATGGCATAAAAGTGTCCATCACGACCTTATAGAAGAAAATCCAGATATCATTATAGCACTTGTTGCATCTCCTGCTCGTGGTTTTAGCGATGATGGTTTAGAGATACAAAAAAAATGGTACGACATCATAAAAACAGTTGCATCTGAGTGTGAGTCAAAAGTTATATTTGTAAACCGTGTAGGTTTTGAAGATGGACTTGGTTTTTGGGGTGGAAGTTGTATCTTAGATGAAAAAGCAAATATTTTAAAACAGTTACCTCTACATAAAACAGATATACAAACTTTCAATATATAGGAATTTAAAAAATGAAAATAGCAATAATGGGTGCGATGCCCGAAGAGATAGCACCGATACTTGAAAAAATTGGAGAGTATAGAACAACAA
Source organism: Helicobacteraceae bacterium (assembly GCA_027068615.1). Taxonomy (GTDB): domain Bacteria; phylum Campylobacterota; class Campylobacteria; order Campylobacterales; family Sulfurimonadaceae; genus Sulfurimonas. The sequence goes on from JAMOQV010000171.1 coordinate 9,511, forward strand.
CTTATGCAAAAAATACTTATTATGAAGCTACATATAAAGGTGTAGAATTAGTTATAGCTTACTCAAAGATTGGTAAAGTTTTTTCAACTCTTACAGCTACTACTATGATAGAGCATTTTGGAGCAGAAAAACTACTTTTTTCAGGTGTCGCTGGTGCTGTTTCACCTGAACTTAGAGTAGGGGATTTAGTAGTTGCTACTAAACTTTCTCAACACGATTTAGATATAACTGCATTTGGACATCCGTTTGGTTATGTTCCTGAGGGTGCTGTTTTTGTTGAGGCAGATAAAGAGTTGATAGAGTTATCTAAAAAAGTTGCTTCATCTATGGGTAAGGTTGTAAAAGAGGGTATTATTGCTACTGGTGATCAGTTTGTAGCAGATGAAAAAAGAAAAAACTGGATAGGAGATACTTTTAAAGCAGATGCTTTAGAGATGGAGGGTGCTTCTGTTGCTGTTGTTTGTGATGCTTTAAATGTGCCATTTTTTATACTTCGTTCGATTAGTGATGCTGCTGATATGGATGCTAGTTTCTCTTTTGATGAGTTTTTACAAACGAGTGCTATTATAAGTGCAGAGTTTGTTATAAAAATGTTAGATGAGATAGTATCTTAATGGCTTCTATAGTTCCTTCTAAAAAGATAATGTCGAAGCTTGGTAAAACAAATGCTGAGTTTGAACTTATACAAGAGGGCGATAAAATTTTAGTTGGTCTTAGTGGTGGTAAAGATTCTTTAACTATGATACATGCTATGAAAGAGCAACTTCGCCGTGCTCCTTTTAAGTTTGAATTTTTAGCTGTAACTATTGGTTATGGTATGGGTGAGAATTTTGATGAGTTAGTGAAGCATTGTAAAGAGTACGATATCCCACATATTGTTCATAATACAAATACTTATGAGTTAGCAGAAGAAAAGATAAGAAAAAATTCATCTTTTTGTAGCTTTTTCTCCCGTATGAGAAGGGGTTATCTTTATAGTATAGCACTTGAAAATGGATGCAATAAAGTAGCTCTTGGTCACCATATGGATGATGCAGCTGAGAGTTTTTTTATGAACTTTATATATAATGGTCAGTTAAGAAGTTTAGCACCAAAGTATAAAGCTGAAAATGGTCTTATAGTTATCCGTCCACTTATACAGATGAGAGAGAGACAGCTTCGTGCATTTGTAGAGGATAACGGTATAAATGCTATAGGAGATGAGGCTTGTCCTGCTATGCGATTTGATGTTAAGATGCCTTATGCCCGTGCAAAGATGAAAGATATGTTAGCAAATATGGAAGATGAATTTCCATCTCTATTTACAAGTCTAAATGCTTCTTTTAAAAATATCTCTCAAGATAGTTTTTTTGACAAAGAGAAGTTTTCTTTATAAGTAAATTATATTATGTCTAAAAGAATTTTTATAACAGCTACAAATACAGATATAGGTAAAACATACACTACAAAACTTTTGTTAGAAGAGTTTGCCTCTCGTGGTTTTAAAGTTGGCGTTATAAAACCTATAGAAACAGGTGTTATAGACGGTATTTGCCCAGATGGTGATGTTTTATTGTCTTTAGTTAAGAGATTAAATCCAAATTTTAAAGATATAACTATAAAAGATATCGTTCCAATTCAATATGAATTACCTTCTGCTCCGTTTATAGCTTCGGGTGGTACTAAAATCGATTTAAAAAAGATAGATAAGGCTATCGAAAAACTTGAAAAACTATGTGATATCTTACTTATAGAGGGTGCAGGTGGTCTTTATGTACCAGTTGATGATGATACTATGATGTATGATTTAATAAAGTATTTTAAAGCTAATGCTTTGTTAGTTACACATTGTTCATTAGGATGTATAAATGATACACTTTTAAGTAAAAAGTTATTAGATATAGAAGGTATAAATAATTTTGTTGCATTTAATTGTCGTGAAAATGATAATAATTTTAAAACTATAAGTGAACCATATTTTTTAAAAACTAATTTTAATGTTTTGAAAGTTTATAAAGATATAGACAAAATTTGTGATGTATTGTATAATTTGTAAAATTTTAGGGGTTAGAATATGCAACACTTGATAAGAACTGATGATTTTACAAAACAAGAGATAGAAGAACTTTTAGCGGATGCTAAGAAGTTTAGTGATGGTAAGTTTTATAGAGTTTTACAAGATAAAATTATTATAACTTTATTTTTTGAAAATTCAACAAGAACAAAAAGTTCTTTTGAAATAGCTGCAAAAAGATTAGGTGCTGAGATAGTTCATCTTGATGTTGCTAAAAGTTCTACAAAAAAAGGTGAAACTCTTGTAGATACTGCTATGAATTTAGATGCTATGGGTCCAGATGCTATCATAGTTAGACATCAAAACTCTGGTGTTCCTCAAATACTTTCTCAAAGTACAAAAGCTTCTATCATAAATGCAGGGGATGGTGCTCATGCTCATCCAACCCAAGCACTTTTAGATCTTTTTACTTTAAAAGAACATTTTCATGATTTGGAAGGAAAAAAAATAGCCATAGTTGGAGATATAAAAAATTCAAGAGTAGCAAATTCAAATATAGAACTTTTAACTCGTTTTGGTATGGAGGTTATTCTTGTTGCTCCTCCACATTTCTTACCAAAAACTTCACTTAAAACTACAAATCATCTTTATGAAATTATTGATGAGGTAGATGCCATTATGAGTTTAAGAACTCAAACAGAAAGACATTCATCTCAAAGTTATGCTTCATTGAAGGATTATGCAAGTGATTTTTGTATAACTGAAGAGTTGGTTGAAGATAGAGATATTATACTTTTACATCCAGGCCCAGTTCATAGAAATATAGATATATCAGATGCTCTTTTAGCTGATGAAAGATGTAAGGTATTACAACAGGTTGCAAACGGTGTTTCTATGAGAATGGCTGTTCTTAAAAAGCTTATATTAAAGTCATAGATGAGTTTTGAGAAATTAAACTCTTTTGGTAAAAGAAGAGAGCCTTTTTTATTTATATCTGACTTTAAAGGTCAAGATGTGAAAGTTTTTGAATTACAAAATATTGTAGATGAAGATATTGAATTTTGTATAGATAAAAATTATAAGTATAAAAGGCATAATGATTCTTTAGAAAAATCATCAATACCGTTTGAATTATATAAAGAAAAGTTTTATAAGATTCAAGAACATATAAAAAATGGTGATACATACTTATTGAATTTAACTCAACCAACAAATATAAAAACAAATTTAAGTTTAAAAGAGATTTATAATCGAGCAAATGCTCACTATAAATTGAGATTTAAAGATAAATTTGTTTGTTTCTCTCCTGAATCGTTTATTCAAATAAAAGATGATAAAATCAATACTTATCCAATGAAAGGCACTATAAATGCCAATATCTTTAATGCCAAGGAAAAAATACTTTCAGATAAAAAAGAGATGGCAGAACATATTATGGTTGTAGATCTTTTAAGGAATGATTTAAGTATGGTATCTAAAAATGTAAAAGTAGATGATTTTAGATATATTCAAAAAATAGATGCTGGAGAGATTAAGTTACTTCAAGTTAGTTCACATATAAGTGGTGAATTAGAAGATGATTGGCATAGTAAGATAGGTAGTATTTTAAAAACACTTTTACCTGCAGGAAGTATTAGTGGGACACCTAAAAGAAAAACTCTAGAAATAATCGAAGATACCGAAGGGTATAATCGTGGTTTTTTTACTGGTATTTTTGGTGTATATGATGGGTATTCATTAGATAGTGGTGTTATGATAAGATTTATTGAAAAAAAAGATAATGAATATATCTATAAAAGTGGTGGGGGAATCACATGCGATAGTGATGTGATTGCTGAGTATCAGGAGTTATCAGATAAGATTTATTTACCATAGTTTATATTATATTTTGGCATTTTTTTTACATATTTGCTTAGTTGGATTGTTTAGTGTTGGTTTGTATATAGTTTATTTTCCATTTTTTTTATTTTCATTATATATTTTATATCGTTATTATGACTTTTTTTCATTTAAATTATTTTTCCTATATACAAGTTTTATATTTTTGTTTATGCAAACTGAATTTTATAATGATATGGTTTTTTATATATATTTTTACTTTGATATCTTTACAAATATGTTCTATGTAGATAATGTTGTTTCATATATATTGCTCTTTTTACATCTGTTAATTTTATCAAGTAAAAAGATTAATAACTCTATTAGATTATGGGCTTAATGTTATATTAATTTTATTTGATTATATTTCCATATAACATAAAAATGAATGAAGTATAAGAGATCTGTTATCAATTAAATGAATAATAATATTTATTTAACAAATGATCTTTACTGTAAAAGGAAAAATATGAGAACTTCATGGGTTAAAAAAAGAGAGAATGATTCTGTTCGGACACAGATGCATTATGCTAAAAAAGGTATAATTACTGAAGAGATGGAATATGTTGCAAAGATTGAAAACTTATCTCCTGAGCTTGTTCGTAGTGAGATTGCAAGGGGAAGACTTATAATCCCTGCTAATGTTAATCACAAAACTTTAGAGCCAATGGCAATAGGTATAGCTGCAACTTGTAAGATAAATGCAAATATAGGCTCATCTGCAATAGCTTCAGATGTTGCTGGTGAAGTTGAGAAGATGCAAGTATCTCAACACTATAAAGCTGATACCGCTATGGACTTATCTACTGGTGGTGATTTAGATGAGATTAGAAAAGCTGTTATAGAAGCTTCTAAAATCCCTATCGGTACTGTTCCAATTTATCAAATTCTTCACGATGTCGGCAATAAGATAGAAGATTTAACTATAGAAGTTATGCTTGAAGTGCTAGAGAGACAAGCAAAGCAGGGTGTTAGTTACTTTACAATTCATGCTGGTTTCTTACTTTCAACTATGCCAAAAATAGCAAAAAGAAAGATGGGGATAGTAAGTCGTGGTGGTTCACTTATGGCTGCTTGGATGATGCACTATCATCGTGAAAACCCTTTTTATACTGCATTTGATGATATTTTAGATATATGTGCTAAGTATGATGTTGCACTTTCTCTTGGTGATTCACTTCGCCCAGGGTGTTTAGCAGATGCTAGTGATGATGCACAACTTGGAGAGTTAAAAGTTTTAGGTGATTTAACACTTCGTGCTTGGGAGAAAGATGTTCAAGTGATGATAGAAGGACCAGGGCATGTTCCTCTTAATCAAGTTGAGAGAAATATGAAGCTTCAAAGAGAGTTATGTCATGAAGCACCTTTTTATATACTAGGACCATTAGTTACTGATATCGCTGCTGGGTATGACCATATAAGTAGTGCTATTGGTGCTGCTGTTGGTGGATGGCACGGAGCTAGTATGCTTTGTTATGTTACACCAAAAGAGCATTTAGGTCTTCCAAATGCGGATGATGTTCGTGAGGGGATTATCGCTTATAAGATAGCAGCTCATGCAGCAGATATTGCTCGTGGTAGAACAGGTGCTAGAGATGTTGATGATGAGATGAGTGATGCTAGATATAATTTTGACTGGGAAAAACAGTTTGAGTTGGCACTAGATAGCGAAAGAGCAAGAGAGTATCATGATGAGACTCTACCTCAAGATGTTTTCAAAGAAGCAGAGTTTTGTTCTATGTGTGGACCTAAATTTTGTAGCTATAAGATAACTCAAGATATTATGGAAAATCCTGATGCTATTGAAAAAATAGCTAAAGATGCTAAACTAGCAGAAGCTCATTAACTTAACACTAAATTAAAAGAAATTTATTCTAAATAAGATAATATTTGTCTTATTTAGATATGATATATTTTTAAAAATAAAATTTAAAAAGGAAATATAAAATATGACTGAAGAAATTGTAAAATCAGCACTATCTAAAGTTACATATCCTGGTTTTACCAAAGATATAGTAACTTTTGGTTTTGTAAACGGTATAGAGGTGGATGGTAAAAATGTTAAGTTTTCAGTAAACATAACTTCATCAGCTCCAGAAGTGGCTAAACAGATAACTGAAGATGCTACGAAAGAGTTAAAAATGGTAGGAGCAGAAGATGTTCAATGCTATATCCAAGCACCACAAATGCCAAAAGCATCTTCATCTAAGGGTAAAAATATTGCTCCTCAAGTGAAAAACTTTTTAATGGTAAGTAGTGGTAAAGGTGGGGTTGGTAAGTCAACTACATCAGTAAACTTAGCTATCTCTCTTGCAAAACAAGGGTTAAAAGTTGGTCTTTTAGATGCAGATATTTATGGTCCAAATATCCCTCGTATGATGGGTGTAGATAGTGTAAGACCTGAAGTAACTGGAAATAAAGTTATACCTATAAAAGCTTATGGTATAGAAGTTATGTCTATGGGTTCTCTTATGGAAGAGGGGCAGTCTCTTATGTGGAGAGGTGCTATGATAATGAAAGCTATTGAGCAATTTTTAAGAGATATTATGTGGTCAGATTTAGACTGTTTAGTTATAGATATGCCACCAGGAACAGGTGATGCTCAACTTACTCTTGCTCAAAGTGTTCCAGTAACTGCTGGTCTTACTGTTACAACACCTCAAATGGTATCTTTAGATGACTCTCGTCGTTCATTAGATATGTTTAAAAAACTAAATATTCCTATAGCAGGTATAGTTGAAAATATGAGTGGATTTATCGCACCTGATACTGGTGTTGAGTATGATATCTTTGGTAAAGGTACATCTGAGCCTATGGCTAAAGAGTTTGATACTGAAATAATCGCTGAAATCCCTATTGAGCCTAGTATCCGTGAGGGTGGAGATAGTGGTCAACCTATCACTTTTGTTGCTCCAAATTCTGAAACTGCAAAAAGATATGCTAAAGCAGCTGAATCTATTTGGGCTATGATAGAAGATATAAATGCTAATGGTGGAGTAGATAACTCTGCAGTTCAGCCAACTACACCTCCTGGACAATCTGCTTGTTCTATGTAGGTTGATACTTTTTAATAAGAAGTGATATTTATCACTTCTTATCTCTAACCTATATATTTTACTATTTTATTTCTACCTGTATTTTTTGCTTCATAAAGTGCTTTGTCTGCACATTTTATACATTCCCATATTGTTTCTCCATCATTTGGAAACTTAGATATACCTATACTTAATGTTTTGTATATAACTTCATTTTGTCCAACATTAAACTCTATTGATGCAAAAGCTGAGTGTATATTTTTAGCTACAAGCATTGCTCCTTCATCTGTTGAGTTATGAAGTAAAATTAAAAATTCCTCACCGCCATATCTTATAGCTAAATCAGAATTTCGAATACTTTTTATCAGAAGATGACCAATAGCAACAATAACCTTATCTCCAACATCATGTCCATAAGTGTCATTTATCTGTTTAAAGTAGTCAATATCTAGCATCATTATATGATATGTATCATTATTTCTACTAGCTTGATACATAAATTGAGAGATAAATTCTTCTAAAAATCTTCTGTTGTATAATCCTGTCATAGCATCTTTTAGTGAGTTTTCTCTTAATTTTTCCATTAGAAGTTTAGACTCTATAACTGGTTTGGCAGCTTCAAGATAGTTTCTCAGATGAGGTATCTTTTCATTTATAACTTTTAATTCCTCTTTATCTTTAGCAGTCATAGATATAACTAAAGAATAATCATCATTTATATTATAGAAAAAACAAGAATACAACTCTTTACTCTTTTCACATCCTTGACAAAGTTGATAAAAATCTGTTGAAATGATATCTGTTTCTGTTCTATAAGCTCTACATTCTAATGCATTATGAAAACTACTTTCTGTACATATACTACCTTTTGTATCTAGGTATACATTTTCTCTTGTTTTTTTCTCATCATTTATCATATATATTGAAAAATGTTTTATATTGTACTTATTTTTAAATACATTTACAATTCTTTTAAATACAACATTTTTTGATATATCTAACTCTATAGTTTTTTTGAATTTATATATATCTGATAATTCTGTAATGATTTGATTTGCTTCAGTAAGGGGATCGTCTGAAAATTTTTCATTTTTTGTTGTAAAAACAGTTAATGAGTGTCTTATGTTTCCAAAGTTTTCTTGCATTTTAGAAAATAATGTATTTAAATGTTCTACTATCTCTTTTGCATCTCCTGTAATTGTTGTTTTAAATATATGTGTAAAATCACCACGATATGCTTTTGTAATACCATCTTGCATATTTGCAAAAAGTTTTGTATATGGTGTAGCATAATAATTAACTAATATCAATATGATAATCACAAATAAAAAGTTTATAGTTAGAATTTTAAATATTGATACAACACCATCGGTTCTTATCTTGCTGATATCAAACTCCATGCTAATAGCCCCAAGCACATCCCCTTTTTGTACATCATGACAGGCTAGACAGTTACTTGCATCTGGTTTATTTGTTGCTATATATGGTATAGTTACTCTAAGTAAAATAGAATCAATACTTTCTGTAAGTTTTTTTTCTAGTTTTCCTGTTTTTAGTACATCAATATCCATACTATCTTGAGGTGTTTCATCTATAAGTCCAGCTCCATGCTGTTTAATAACATTTTCACCTCTTACAATCCATAATGATTCTATCTCTTTATTTTGTGATATCTGATCTAAAAAGTATTTTCTTTGAGGCATAATACCATTAACCATATGTGCAGTTAGTCCATCTTTTACTATGCTAGCTACCATTTTTGATTTTTCTACAGCATTATTTATACTAGATTGTCTAAAGTTTAAAAATATATTTATAAGGTTTGCTAGGCCTAATCCAAAAAGGATTAAGGCTGTAAATATAAGAAGCTTTGTTTTTGCTTGCATTGAGATCACTTTTTAATTTAATTATTTGCTTAAATAATACTTGAAATTGAATTAAATAGTGGTTAATTGTGATTTTCTTATACTAAAATAGTAGATTAGTTACTCTACGGTTACACTTTTTGCTAAATTTCTTGGCATATCAACATCATTACCTAATCTTACAGATATTTCTAATGATAAAAGTTGTAAAACAACCATCATTTCAAAAAATTCTAACATATAATTATCGTAAGAACTTATCATTATATGGTCATCAGCTTTATCAAATTCTGTAGCACTTATAGCACATATAGTTGAGTCTCTTGCACTTAATTCTTCTATATTGCTTTTTGCTTTCTCATAAAGCATATTTTTAGGAAGTAGAGCTATTGTGAAAAGTTCAGGATCAGCTAAAGCAATAGGACCGTGTTTCATCTCACCACTAGGATAACCCTCTGCATGAAGGTAGCTTATCTCTTTTAGTTTTAATGCTCCCTCTAGTGCTAATGGATAGAATACATCTCGTCCAATAAAGAAAAAACCATGTCCATATAGGTATCTTTTTGATAACCTTTTAATTTTTTCATGAGTTGTATCTTTTACTTTTACAGAGGATGGAACTTCCCTTAGCAATGATATCTGTTTAGATATCTCTTGAGAAGAAAGAGTCTTTTTTTGTTTTGCAATATATAAGTTTAGCATCCAAAATACAACAACTTGAGTTGCAAATGCTTTTGTTGAGGCTACACCTTTTTCTATACCAGCACGGGTTAATATACAAGCATCAGCGAGTCTTACCATAGATGAGTTGTCAACATTACATACAACAAGTGTTTTAAGACCAGCTTCTTTTGCCATTTTTAGTGTTTCTAGTGTATCTGCTGTTTCTCCACTTTGTGAGATAACTATAAAAAGTGTATCTTTATCCATAAGTGGTTTACGATATCTAAATTCACTAGCAACTTCTACTGAGCATCTTATCTTTGAGTATCTTTCAAACATATAAGAAGCTGTAAGTGCAGAGTGATAAGAAGTTCCACAAGCACAAAGTTTAATCTCATTTATATCATCAAAAAATGATTTGTCCAATTCATCAAATAATATCTCATCATCAGATAATCTACCCATTAAAGTATCTGATATAACACTACTTTGTTCATATATCTCTTTTTCCATAAAAAAACGGAAACCATCTTTTTGTGCTAAGAGTTTATTTGTAGATAACTCTAATAGATTTAGTTTTTTTAGTTTATGAGCTGAATTATATACATTTATAGTATCTTCCGTAACATATCCATAATCACCATCATCAAAATAATTTACTTTGTTGCATTGACCAATCAATGGTGAGTCAGAGGAAGCAAAATATTTTTCATTTTCTTCATTTATACCTATAAGCATAGGTGAACCATTTTTTGCAAAAAATATAGTTTTAGGTTCATTTTTAGTTACAAGCAGTATTGCATAAGCACCTTCTAAATCCTCTATGGTCTTTTTAAAGGCTTCAAAAGCATTAGTAGTTGTTTTTAGCTTTTTTTCAAATAGATGAATGATAACTTCAGTATCTGTTTGACTTAAAAATTTAATACCATCATTTTCTAACTCTTTTTTTATTTGTGCATAATTTTCTATAATACCATTATGAACAACATAAGATGATTCACCTATATGTGGATGAGCATTTAATTCAGTTGGTTTACCGTGTGTTGCCCATCTTGTATGACCAATACCTATGGCAAAAGAGTCTGTTGTAAAGTTTTTTGTTTTTTCTTCAAGATTAATTAGTTTTCCGACAGCTTTAAAGCTTGAAAAATCATCACCACTCAAAACAGCTATACCAGCACTATCATACCCACGATACTCAAGCTCTTTAAGACCTGAAAGTAGTATCTCTTTTGTGTTTTTTTTACCTATATAACCAACTATTCCACACATCTAATCACCTTTTGTTATAAGTAGTTCGTAAATTTTGTTTGTATTATCACATATATTGTTTTGTTTTTCCATTAAGAAGCTATCTTTTACTTTATGTTTTGTTGAGTGTATTTTTGCTGTTACTATATTTATATTTAGTTTTTCAAAACAATCCATCATATATGCTAGTAAACCTATCTGATTTTTTGTATTTACACTTATCTCTGCATAATTTAGTGAGTGTTCGCAGTCTATGATAATTTCATCTTTTTTAATATCTGCTTTTCTTATGTGAGTTTCCCTATCCATATCAAAAGCACAATCTACTATATCATATATCTCTTCTAGTTCATTTCCAAATAGATTCTTTTTAAACTCTATTTTGAAGTATTTTACACCATCAAATAGTGTGAAAATCTCCATACTTCCAACATCCAAATGGCTAAGAGTAGCTAATAAAAAACCTATATTTAGTGGTATTTTTCTAAATATTTCGATAGATAAATTTTTAGTATTATCTATTGAAAACTGATACTCTTTTGTTTCTTTTGCTTTTTTTGCTATATTTATAATATCTGCTGGTGTATGCTTGAAAAAGAAAAGATTCGATTCAACTCGAAGTATCTTTTTTTGCAATACATTGCCAAGTGTTTTAAACTCTTGATGATTTTGAACCCTTTTTTCTATACTTAGTCTTTTTGTAGCATCTGTTATTCGTCCACTATTTTGCGCTATATCTAAAGCACTTTTATATAGTTCATTTAAAAGTTTTGAGTTAAAAGAGTTATAAACATTACCTCCAACACCATTGATATCTGCATAAGTTAGTATATATAATAGCTTTAGATTTTTAGTATCTTTAACTTTTGACATAAATTTATAAAGGGTTTTTTCATTATATATATTTTCTTTAAATGCAGTAGAACTCATAAGTGTATGGTTTTTTATAAGAGTTACGGCTCTTTGTGAAAGTTCATCATTTATATTTAGTTTTCTCATAAATGGTAGTATGATTTTTGCACCAACTTCACTATGGTCTTGTTTTCTACCTTTTCCAGTATCGTGAAAAAGTGTAACTATCTTTAGTAGTAGTTTTTCATCTTTATTTAGTTCATTATGCATCTCTTGCAGTAATGGTTCTTGTATATTTTCCAATGCTTTTAATGCTTCAAGAGAGTGTATATCTACAGGGTACATATGATATCCATCAAACTGAGGAAGATGCATAACTTTTCTAAAGTTTGTAAATAACTCTTGTAAAATTCCAGCATTGTAAAAAAGTTTTAAAAAGTCATAAGTATTTTCTTTTCTTAGAAGTTCTTTTAGAAGTGAATATGTTTTTGCTTTTAGTGGATGTGTAATATTTGTATATGTGAACTGATTTAAAAAACCTGCATCAAATTGGTACTTTTTATCATCTAAAGATATCAATAGTTCTAAAAGCTTATTTATCGGTAGAGGTTTTAGATTGTACGAAGCATAAAGTCTATTGTCTAGTTCAAAAATCCTTTTTTGTATGCGATTGTGTCTAAACTTTTTAACATAACTCATATCTGCTATAAATGGTCTTATCATCTTTTTTACAAATATTTGAGTAAAATTATTTATCCTCCATTGAGCATATAAAACTTTACTAGCCATTTTTTGTTCATTTTTAAATCCAAGCATAGTAGTAACTTCAGACATATAATCAAATCTTAATTTATCTTCTTGTTTATCTTGTATAAGATGTAAGGCACTTCTAACTCTATATAAAAGTTCCAAGGCAATTCTGTATTCTTTGTACTCTTCATCACTAAAAAGTATAGAACTTAAGTCCTTTAGACTTTTTACACCGTATATAGTATGTGCTATCCAAAAAAGAAGTTGAGCATCTCTTAGTCCACCAATGGATTCTTTTATATTTGGTTCCATTGTTAATGGATGTTTTTTTCTTCTTTTTTGTGCTTCTTCTATCTTAGCTAATATAAACTCTTTTTGATTATGAAGACGGATTTTTTCCAATTCTCTTGTTGTCGCTTGCCAAGTGAAGTTTGAACCAGTGATAAATCTAGCTTCCATAAGAGAGGTTTTTATAGTTATATCTTCATTACTAGCAAGAAATAAATCTTGTACTTCATGTACTCTATGACCTAGTTTCAATCCAGAATCAAGAGCTAGATAAAAAAGCTTTTCTATAATAAGTTCACAATTAAACCCATCTACTTTTTCATAAACTATAAGTATATCTATATCACTATGAACACAAAGCTGTTCACGACCAAAACTACCAAGTGCTACGATACTTATCGGGATAGAATTTCTCATAGGGAGATAGTTTCCAAAAACTTTTCTTAATATGGTTTTGTACATTAGAGATATAACAGAATCCAATTTTCTTGTATGTTTTACTAAAAAATCTTTACCTTGAGAATTTTTAAAAAGTTCATTTAAAGATAATTTATAATCAGCTATATAGGTTTTAAAGACTTTTGCTACTTCAAAATCTGTTCCGTTTTTTGATATGATATCTTCTATCTGTAATTTTATATCCAAAACCTATCCTTTAGTTTTTATAATTATACAAATATTTATTAGTTTTTCAACACTTTTTAGAGATAATCACAATAGACTTCTTGCAAAACTCTCTATAAAGTGCCCATAGGGAGGTCTAAAGAGTAGCAATCTTGCATAAAAAAATGTTTTAACCTTAGCTATGGCTAGGCTTAAAAATTTATTTTACACAATCTTACCACTCTTTAGACCTTTGAGGCATATAGGAGTTTTGCAAGAAGTCTAATAATTAAATATATGGATGGAACAAAATGTTAGATTTTTCAAAGTTTATAAAGTACTCAAAAGCAGGTCCTCGTTATACAAGTTATCCAACAGCACTAGAGTTTAGTGATGCTTATAAGTATGATGAGTATATAAAAAAACTAGAAGCTCAAGATAGTTCCCGTCCACTTAGTCTTTATTTTCACCTACCTTTTTGTAAAAATGCTTGTTACTTTTGTGGATGTAATGTTGTTTTCACTTCAAAAGAAGATAAAATGCTTCGTTATATGGACTACTTAAAAAGAGAGTTAAAAATCCTTTCAAAACATCTTGATTGTAATCGTACAGTTTTACAGATGCACTTTGGTGGTGGAACTCCAACATTTTTTACAGCACCACAACTAAAAGAGATTATAGATGAGATAAAAAAGACATTTCCAAACTTTGCTAAAGATGCAGAGGTTAGTTGTGAGATAGACCCTCGCCATATAACACAAGAGCAGATGAAAGTTATGAGTGAAGCTGGTTTTAACCGTGTAAGTTTTGGGATACAAGATTTTAACGAAAAAGTACAAATAGCAGTTCACCGTGTTCAACCATATAGTGTTACAAAAGATGCGATGGATTTGGCTAGAAAGTACAATATGCACTCGGTAAATGTTGACTTAATCTACGGACTACCATTTCAAACTCTTGAGACTTTTAAAGAGACTTTAGAGTTAGCACTATCACTAAATCCAGATAGATTTGCAGTGTTTAACTATGCTCATGTGCCGTGGATGAAAAAGACTATGAGAAAGATAGATGAGACAACTCTACCAAGACCAGATGAAAAACTAGAGATTATGAAATACACCATAGACTACCTAACTTCAAATGGTTACAATATGGTAGGTATGGATCACTTCGCAAAACCAAAAGATGAACTTTTTAAAGCTATAAAAAAAGG